>NZ_AQOJ01000797.1:0-16176 GCF_000364685.1 Xanthomonas sp. SHU 166 | reverse complement strand
CCTGCGGCAGCAGCCGCTGGCGGATCTGCGCCTGATGCTGCAGCACGTACTGGTCGATGATGCGGTTGAACTCGCGCGCGCGGCGCAGGCCGAAGCTGGCGATCCAGACGTAGCCGGAGATGCCAGTGCGGCGGGTCGGCAGCATCGCCACCAGCGGCCCCAGCAACGGGGTGGCCAGCACCGCGGCGGCCAGGCGCAGCGGATTGCGCTTGATCAGCCAGGCGAACAGGTGGCTGCCGGAATCGCCGTCATACAGGGTGTGGTCGAAATCGAATACCACCAGCGGCGCATCGGCGCGCGGCAGCGGATACGGGCTCGGCGCCTGCCCGCTCATGCCGCGAAGAACAGCTGGCGCAGCGCCTCGCCCGGTTCCTCGGCGCGCATGAACGCCTCGCCGACCAGGAACGCGTGCACGCCGGCGCCGCGCATCAGCGCCACATCGTCCGGGCCGAGGATGCCGCTTTCGGTGACCAGCAGGCGGTCGCGCGGCACTGCGTCCTGCATCGACAAGGTGGTCTGCAGCGACACCTCGAAGGTGCGCAGGTTGCGGTTGTTGATGCCGATCAGCGGCGCCGGCACCTGCAGCGCGCGCTCCAGTTCGTCGATGTCGTGCACTTCCACCAGCACGTCCATGCCCAGCTGCAGCGCCAGCGACGACAGCTCGGCCAGTTGCAGGTCGTCCAGCGCAGCCACGATCAGCAGGATGCAGTCGGCGCCGAGCGTGCGCGCCTCGTACACCTGGTACGGATCGATGGTGAAGTCCTTGCGCAGCACCGGCAGGGTGCAGGCGTCGCGCGCCTGCTGCAGATAGCGGTCGTGGCCCTGGAAGAAGTCCTCGTCGGTCAGCACCGACAGGCAGGCCGCGCCGCCGAACTCGTAGCTGACCGCGATGTCGGCCGGGTGGAAGTCCGGGCGGATCACGCCCTTGGACGGGCTGGCCTTCTTGACCTCGGCGATCACCGCCGGGTCGCCGTTGGCGATGGCCGCCTGCAGCGCGCGGGCGAAGCCGCGGGTGGGCGGCATGGCCTCGGCGCGGGCGACCAGCTCGGCCAGCGGCACGCGCGCGCTGCGCTCGGCGATCTCGTCGGCCTTGCGCGCGAGGATGGTGCGGAGAATGTCGCTGCTCATGCGGTGGGAATCCTGGGGGATGGCCGGATTATCGGCGATGTGGGGTAAAGAAGGGATCGGGACCCGGGACCCGCAACAGCCTGGGCCGCCATGCAAGTAGTGCAACCGACGACATGCCCGAGTGAGACGAGGGGCCGCAGATCGGCGACGCCCTGCGCTTACCGGGTCCCAGGTCCCGGGTCCCGGGCCCCGACCAGACCCTGCGTACACGCCACATACGCCTCCAGCTTCGCCCGCGCACGCCCGTCGGCGATGGCCGCACGCGCCAGGGCGATGCCGGCACCGATGTCGGCGGCCAGGCCGGCCACGTACAGCGCCGCGCCGGCGTTGAAGGCGACGATGTCCAGGGCCGGGCCGGGCACGTTGTCGAGCACCGCGCGCAGCATCGCCATCGATTCGGCGGCGTCGGCGACCTTGAGGTTGCGGCTGGCCGACATGGCGATGCCGAAGTCCTCCGGGTGCACTTCGTACTCGCGGACCTGGCCGTCGCGCAGTTCGCCGACCAGGGTGCCGGCGCCGAGCGAGAGCTCGTCCATGTCGTCGCGGCCCCACACCACCAGCGCGCGCTCGGCGCCCAGTTCCTGCAGCACGCGTGCCTGGATGCCGACCAGGTCGGGGTGGAACACGCCCATCAGGATGTTCGGCGCACCGGCCGGATTGGTCAGCGGACCGAGGATGTTGAAGATGGTGCGCACGCCCATCTCGCGCCGCACCGGCGCCACCACCTTCATCGCCGGGTGGTGCACCGGGGCGTACATGAAGCCGATGCCGGTCGCCGCCAATGCCTGCGCCACCTGCTCGGGCTGCAGTTCGATCGCCGCACCCAGCGCCTCCAGCGCATCGGCGCTGCCGGACTTGGAGGAGACGCTGCGGTTGCCGTGCTTGGCGACCTTGGCGCCGGCCGCCGCGGCCACGAACATCGCGCAGGTGGAGATGTTGAAGGTGTGCGAGCCGTCGCCGCCGGTGCCGACGATGTCGACCATGTGGGTACGGTCGGCGACCGGCACAGTGCGCGAGAACTCGCGCATCACCACCGCCGCGCCGGCGATCTCGCCCACCGTCTCCTTCTTGACCCGCAAGCCGGTGAGGATGGCCGCGGTCATCATCGGCGACACCTCCCCGCGCATGATCTGCCGCATCAGCCCGACCATCTCGTCGTGGAAGATCTCGCGGTGCTCGATGGTGCGTTGCAGGGCTTGCTGGGGGGTGATGGTCATGGGAGAGGAGCTGCTCGTAGCTGGGGAAGAAGTAGATCTTTTCGGGTTTCCCAGGGGCGCTTATCTTCTTCGCTCATGGGGTAAAGAGGGTGTCCAATGCCATATTCCGAAATGACTACCTTGACTTTATGATCTGGATAAAAATGCACCTGAATATCCCCGCCTTGGCTTGGATATTGGGGTAGATCAACAATTGCTTCTTGTGGCGATGGGGGCTGCGGGCCATTTTGCGTGGTGGCATAGGTCCATTGGATCTTGACCTTCATTCCAGGATGCCAACGCCTTGGAATGGACGCACAGCATGAAAATTTCCCGCCCCCTTCCTCGGGCGAAAGGTTGGGTCCACTTGCGCCGTCAACTGTAAATCTCTCGATGCCCCAATCGCTCATGTGATTGTAACCAGTCACAGATGCGGGCAAGCGATCATTGCCGCAACCACTTAATGAGATGCAGGCGACAAGCATGGACAATGAATTCCAGTACTGGATGCGCTTTTTTGTTTTTCTGTTTTGCATGTGATGGGCTCAGCGCGCCTGCGTCGGCCGCGACATGCGCAGGCGCCCTTGCGCCAGCACCTCGAAGTAGTCGGCCGGGCCGCCGGCGCGCAGCAGGGTGGCGACCGCGGCCGGGTCGTAGATGCCGTCCTGCAGGGCGTGCTCGGCGATGTGCACGCCGACCACCTCGCCCAGCACCAGCCAGGTCTGGATCGGCTCGCCGCGTGCGCTCTGCAGCGGCAGCAACTGGCTGAGCCGGCATTCGAAGCTGACCGGGCTGGCGGCCACCCGCGGCGCGCCGATCAGGCGCGAGGGCGCGGCGGTCAGGCCGGCCAGCGCGAACTCGTCCACCTCCGGCGCCACCGCGGCGGAACTGGCGTTCATCGCCTCGGCCAGCGGCCGCGTGGCCAGGTTCCAGGTGAACTCGCCCGTGGCCTCGATGTTGCGCACGCTGTCCTTCCAGCCGATGCTGGCGAAGCCGACGATCGGCGGGACGTAGTTGAAGGCGTTGAAGAAGCTGTAGGGCGCCAGGTTGGCGACGCCGTCGGCGCCACGCGAACCGATCCAGCCGATCGGCCGCGGCCCCACAATCGCGTTGAACGGGTCGTGCGGCAAGCCGTGGCCGTTGGCCGGTTCGTAGAAATGGAAGGCGTCGGTGCGCTCGTGCATCGGCAGGGTCCGGCAGTGACGGGAAGCGGGCGACGCCCGCGCGGCGCGCTCAGCGCTCCAGGAAGTTCTTCAGCAGGGCGTGACCATGCTCGGTGAGGATGGACTCGGGATGGAACTGCACGCCCTCGACCGGGAACTGGCGATGGCGCAGGCCCATGATCTCCTCCACCGTGCCGTCGTCGTGTTCGGTCCAGGCCGTCACTTCCAGGCAGTCGGGCAGCGTGGTCTTCTCCACCACCAGCGAGTGGTAGCGGGTGGCCTCGTAGCGGTCCGGCAGGCCGGCGAACACGCCGCGGCCTTCGTGACGGATGCGCGAAGTCTTGCCGTGCATGATGGTGCCGGCACGCACCACCTGCCCGCCATAGACCTGGCCGATGCTCTGGTGACCCAGGCACACGCCCAGGATCGGCGTGCGCTGGCCCAGCCGCTCGATCAGTTGCAGCGACACGCCCGCCTCGTTCGGCGTGCACGGCCCCGGCGAGATGACGATGCGCTCGGGCGCCAGGCGCTCGATCTCGTCCACGCTGAGCGCGTCGTTGCGCACCACCTTGACCTCGGCGCCGAGCGCCTGCAGGTACTGCACGAGGTTGTAGGTAAAGCTGTCGTAGTTATCCAGCATCAGCAGCATGGAGGCACACCATTCATAATATTGAGCAGCATAATTACCATCTATCGCAACACACACTTACTACCACGATTAAACCCTACACCCTCCAAACTGGAGCAGGCGAACGGGGATCATCCTCAGGCACTTGGACATGATAAATATCTATCAACTCATTTCGCCTAGCTCGAATTTCATTTCCAAAATCCATATCCCCTACTGCATGAGAAAAAGTGTCCATTACTGCAAGCAGCAGGAAATCAGCCATCAAAAGAAATCCCCGCACCTCTTCATCTTTGAAAGCAGCTTCTTGATGGTCGAACTTCCGCCTATTCAACTGCTCGGTGTCCCCATGGGCGAGCTTATGAAAGTACTCCATCTGCTCCCTATTTCCTTTGGAACCAACAACCATTTTGATGTAGTCACCAATCAAGGGCAGACGAGCACATGCATCAAATACCTTTGAAGAAGAATCAGGCAATGTCGACTCACCCAAATCAAGTTTCCTTGCATATTCCAAATCTGAAAGATGCAAAAGATAGAGACAATTCAACGAACTCTCTAGTAACGCACGCAATAAAGCAGCAGCGGAGCCGCGCCTCCCAATCGCGAACAAATGCGCGATAGACCCATGCAACTCAATCGCGTAATCCACAGCTTTCACTGACATCCGCTCCCGAGGGTCAGCAAGGCCCCTAGTAGTGACTACCGATTCGTAGCGCACAGAAAACTGACGCACCATCTCCTTGTTGAGTCCAATCGACGCTTCAAATCGAATTGATATCTCAGCCACAACTTGATTCCGCTGCCGTCGACGGATTTTGGACCTTTGGGAACACACAAAGCGCGGCGAAATCCGCGATCAACGTGTCGACCGCATCGGCCTGCGTCGCCCACGAGGTCACGAAGCGGATCACCCAGCGGCCGTCGCCCAGCACCTGCCAGCGCTCGAAGTCGTAGCGCTGTGCCAGCGTCTCGACGTCCGCGGCGGGCAGGATCACGAACAGCTGGTTGGTCGGCGAGTCCGAGGCGAAGTGCGCACCGGCCGCGGCCAGTCCCTCGCGCAGCCGCGCGGCCATGCGGTTGGCGTGCGCGGCCAGTTCGTAGAACAGCCCGTCCTCGAACAGCGCGGCGAACTGTGTGCCCAGCACCATGCCCTTGGCCAGCAGCGCGCCGCGTTGCTTGAGCAGGTAGCGGAAATCCGCTTTCAACCCATGGTTGAGGATCACCAGCGCCTCGCCGAGCAGCGCGCCATTCTTGGTGCCGCCGATGTAGAACGCATCGGTCAGCGCGGCGACATCGGCCAGCGTCAGGTCGTTGCCCGCGGCGGTGAGCGCGCTGCCGATGCGCGCGCCGTCCAGGAACAACAGCAAGCCGTGCGCGTCGCAGAACGCGCGCAAGGCCTGCAGTTCGTGCTTGCGGTAAATCGTGCCGACCTCGGTGGTGTTGGACACGTAGACCAACCGCGGCTGCACCATGTGCTCGTTGCCGTGCTCGGCCAGCAACGGCGCGATCCGCTCCGGCGTGAGCCGGCCGTCGGCCGCGCCCACGGTGAGCACCTTGTGCCCGGTGGCCTCGATCGCGCCGGTCTCGTGGGTGGCGATGTGGCCGCAAGCCGCGGCGATCACCGCCTGGTGCGGGCGCAGGAACGCGGCGATAGCGGTGAGGTTGGTCTGGGTGCCGCCGACCAGCAGGTGCACGTCGGCGTCGGCGCAGCCGATCTCGGCGCGGATCAGTTCGGCGGCGCGCGCGCTATGCCGGTCCAGGCCGTAGCCGGCATTCTGCTCGGCGCTGGCAGTGGCCAGGGCGGCGAGCAGGCGCGGATGCGCGCCTTCGCTGTAGTCGTTGCGGAAGCCGATCCGCGGCGCGGCGGCGCTCACAGCCCCTTCGCCGCTTCGGCGACCGCACGGAACAGCGCGCGGCCCTTGTTCATCGTCTCGTCCCATTCGGTCTGCGGATCGGAGTCGTAGACGATGCCGGCACCGGCCTGCACGTGCAGGCGGCCGTGCTTGATCACCGCGGTGCGGATGGCGATGGCGGTGTCGGCGTCGCCGTGCCAGCCGAGGTAGCCGATGCTGCCGGCGTAGACGTTGCGCTTGATCGGCTCCAGCTCGCGGATGACTTCCAGCGCGCGGATCTTCGGCGCGCCGCTGACGGTGCCGGCGGGGAAGGTGGCGCGCAGCACGTCGGCGTAGCTGAGGCCGGGCAGCAGGGTGCCGGTGACTTCGCTGACGATGTGCATGACGTGGCTGTAGCGCTCGATCACGAAGCGTTCGCCGACCGCGACGCTGCCGGCCTGCGAGACCCGGCCGGCATCGTTGCGGCCCAGGTCGATCAGCATCAGGTGCTCGGCGCGCTCCTTCGGATCGGCCAGCAGTTCCGCCTCCAGCGCCTGGTCCTCTTCCGGGGTCTTGCCGCGCGGGCGGGTGCCGGCGATCGGACGCACGGTGACCTGGCCGTTCTCCAGCCGCACCAGGATCTCCGGCGAGGAGCCGACCACCTGGGTGTCGCCGACGTCGAGGAAATACATGTACGGCGACGGGTTCAGCGCGCGCAGCGCGCGGTACACGTCCACCGGGCGCGCGGTGAACGGCACGCTCAGGCGCTGGCTCAGCACCACCTGGAAGATGTCGCCGGCGCGGATGTAGTCCTTGGATTTCTCCACCGCGGCGATGAAGCCCTCGCGGGTGAAACCGGAGACGAAGTCGCTCTCGTCCAGCACGTCGCGCGCCAGCGGCGCGGGGTAGCCGGCGCCGGGCTGGCGCAACGTCGTGGTGAGCGCATCCAGGCGTGCCTGCGCGCGCTCCCAGGCGTCGGCCTCGGCCGGGTCGGCGTGCACGATCAGGTACAGGCGGCCCTTGAGGTTGTCGAAGACCGCCACTTCCTCGGACAGCATCAGCAGGATGTCAGGCGTGTCCAGTTCGTCGCGTGCCACAGCGCCGGCCAGGCGCGGCTCGATATAACCGATGCATTCGAAGCCGAACCAGCCGACCAGGCCGCCGGCGAAGCCGGGCACGCCCGCCAGCTTGGGCACCACATGCTGGGCGCGCAGCGCCTCGACCTCGGCGAAGGGATCGGCGACCTCGCGGCGCTCGATCAGTTCGCCATGGTCCCGCACCTCCAGGGTGTGCCCGCGGAAGGTGTACACGCGACGCACCGGCAGGCCGATGATCGAGTAACGCCCGAAGCGTTCGCCACCTTCGACCGATTCGAACAGGTAGGTGTGCGGGGCGTCGGCGAGCTTGAGATAGACCGACAGAGGCGTGTCCAGGTCGGACAGCACTTCGCGGACGACGGGGATGCGGGTGTGACCTTCAGCGGCGTAGCGCTGGAACTGCTCGCGGGTAATCAAGACGGCTTTCCTTCCGGGACTCGGTGACAGGGCGGACGACGGCTGCAGGCCACCATCGCCACGCACGGCGAGCGGAAGTGAAGGAAAGCGGGGTCGTCAGGCTGGACACGGCGGCTACTTTACCGCAACTGCGGCGACTGGCAACGGTTGCAGGCGCGACCAATCGATCGCGGTGCGGAGGCGGTCGGCGAGGGCGTCGCGTCGGGACTGAAGTCCCTCCCGCAGGAGGCGGCGCATGACATCGGGCGCGCTGTTCGGCGCGCATCGCACCCATCCGTGATCCGTCGTGTTCGTCCTGCCACGGCGCGACCGAGCGCGGTGTTGCGGAGATCGGTAAGGACAGCGCGTCGGGACTGAAGTCC
The DNA here is from genome assembly GCF_000364685.1 of Xanthomonas sp. SHU 166. Lineage (NCBI taxonomy): Bacteria > Pseudomonadati > Pseudomonadota > Gammaproteobacteria > Lysobacterales > Lysobacteraceae > Xanthomonas > Xanthomonas sp. SHU 166. The sequence continues at coordinate 8,350 of NZ_AQOJ01000797.1, read as the reverse complement.
CTCCCACATGGGCGCTGGCCTTCGGGCTGGCCCTCGACCTGCGGTTAGCGCTCTGGCGCCTGCAGCAGCGGCGAGTCCGGCGGCAGATGCATGCGCAGGCGCCCGGGCACGCAGTCGATGCGGAAGTGGCGCGAGGTTTCCGGCTCGCCGTCCAGATTCAGGGTCAGCGGCTGCGCCGCTTCGATCCGCAGCCACGGCAGGCGCGCGCGCACCGCCACCCGCTCCAGCGCGGCCTGCTTGCCGGACGTGACCAGGGTGCCCAGGGTCGCGGCGACCTCGCCGGTCAGCTCCGGCACCAGGGTCAGGTCGAGCAGGCCGTCGTCGAGCAGCGCCTCCGGGCACAGCACCTGGCCGCCACCGGCCTGGCGGCCGTTGCCCAGGCCGAGCGCGATGAAATCGCCTTCCCAGGCAAACTCCGGCCCTTCGAAGCGCGCCCGGATCGGATCGATCCGGCCCAGCCGGCTCATGCCAGTGACCAGGTAGGCCAGCCCGCCGAGCATCTTCTTCAGGCCTTCGTCGGTCTCCACCGTGACCTGGGTGCCGAAGCCGCCGCTGGCGACGTTGGCGCACCAGTGCGGGCCGTGCTCGGCCTCGATGCGCAACAGGTCGATCGGCAGCGCCGGCGTGCGTGCGATCAGTTCCAGTGCCTCCAGCGGCGGCAGCGGGATACCGGTCGCGGTGGCGAAATCGTTGGCCGTGCCCAGCGCCACCAGCCCCAGGGCCGGCAACGCCGCGGCCGGTTCCTGGCGATGCGCCAGCGCCGTGGCGACCTCACTGAGAGTGCCGTCGCCGCCGGCGGCGACGATGCACGCAGCACCGTCCGCCACCGCTTCGGCCACGTAGCGCTCGGCATCGCCCTGCTCCCAGGTCACCCGCACCTGCAACGCCACGCCGCGCGCACGCATGGCCATGACCGCCTCGCGCAACGCCTCGTCGCCGGCCGATTTGCCGTTGAGGATCAGACGCCAATGCGCTGCAGCCATGCGAACCATCCCGGGGTGAGGCGCCCAGGCTAACGGGCGCGGCATGCGCGATGCGTGAATCCAGGCGGGTGCGCTGTCATACGCACGTCACCGTGCGTCCGGAACATGGAAGGCCATAGCAAGGAAGACGGATGGAGGCAGGATCAGCCTCCGATTTCTCTCCCAGGGGCCGCACCGGCGACGGTGCGGTTCTTTTCTTTTGGCCGTCCGGCGCCGCTCAGCCGGCCGCGAACCTGGCCAGCGCTTCGCCCTGCAGGCGATAGACGGTCCACTCGTCCTGCGCGCGGGCGCCGACCGCTTCGTAGAAGTCGATCGCCGGCTGGTTCCAGTCCAGCACCGACCATTCGAAGCGGCCGCAGCCCTCGGCCACCGCCTGCCGCGCCAGGTGCTGCAGCAGCGCCTTGCCGGCGCCCACGCCGCGGTGCGCCGGGTCCACGTACAGGTCTTCCAGGTACAGGCCGTTGCGGCCGAGCCAGGTGGAGTAGTTGTAGAAGTACACCGCGTAGCCGATCGGCTGGCCGTCGGCCTCGCAGATCAGTGCCTGCGCGCGGGCATCGGCGCCGAACAGGGTCGCGCGCAGGCCGGCCTCGTCGGTCTGCACCGCGTCCTCGGCGCGCTCGTAGCGGGCCAGGTCGCGGATCAGGCGCAGGATCAGCGCCGCATCGTCGGCCACCGCCGGGCGGATGTGCAGCGCCGCCATCTCAGCGCCCCGCCACCGCGGCGCGCATCCGCGTGATCACCTCGGCGTAATCGGGCGCATTGAAGATGGCCGAGCCGGCGACGAAGGTGTCGGCGCCGGCGGCGGCGATCGCGGCGATGTTGTCCGGCTTGACCCCGCCGTCGATCTCCAGCCGGATCGGCTTGCCGCTGGCGTCGATGCGGGCGCGGATCGCGCGCAGCTTGTCCAGCGCCGAGGGAATGAAGGCCTGGCCGCCGAAACCCGGGTTGACCGACATCACCAGCACCAGGTCCAGGTCGTCCAGCACCCAGTCGAGGATGTCCACCGGCGTGGCCGGGTTGAGCACCAGGCCGGCCTTGCAGCCGTGCGACTTGATCAGCTGGATGCTGCGGTGCACGTGGCGGCTGGCCTCGGGATGGAAGCTGATGATGCTGGCGCCGGCCTCGGCGAAATCCGGGATCAGCCGGTCCACCGGTTCCACCATCAGGTGCACGTCGATCGGCGCGGTGACGCCGTGCTTGCGCAGCGCCTGGCAGACCATCGGGCCGATGGTGAGGTTCGGCACGTAATGGTTGTCCATCACGTCGAAGTGGATCCAGTCGGCGCCGGCGCGCAGCACGGCATCCACTTCCTCGCCGAGGCGGGCGAAATCGGCGGACAGGATGGACGGGGAGATGATGCAGTCGGACATGGCGGGATCTCAGCGCTTGCGCAGGATGCGGATACGGTCGTAGGCGGTGTTGAGCTGGCTGGCCTTCTTCTCGGCGCGGGCACGCAACTCGGGACTGGCGCTGGCGACCTTGTCGGGGTGGTACTGGGACATCAGCCGGCGGTAGGCCAGTTCGATCTCGGCGTCGGTGGCGTCGCGGGTCAGGCCCAGCTCGCGGTAGGGATCCTCGCGCTGGGACAGCTTGAACCAGTCGGCGTCGAAGGCGTGCCCGATCAGCAGCCCGATCAACGCGCCCAGCACCGGCGTGGGCCGCAGCAGCAGGGCCCCGGCGATGGCGCCGAGCAGTTTTCCGTACCAGGGCATGGGGCAAGGGCGGGCGCGGCGTCAGGGCCGGCCATTTTACGGCACAGCGGGGCATTCCGGCCGTACACTACGCGGCCCGCCGTCCGCCGCGGGCCCGCCGGGTCCCGGGACGGTCGCCATTGCGAAGTCCGTAGGAGTGCCTGTGTCCACCACGCTGTTGCAATCCGATCTGCCCGGCCTGCCCTTGCGCCACCGCGGCAAAGTCCGCGACGTGTTCGATCTTCCCCGCGAGCGCCTGCCGGCCGACGCGCCGCCCGGCGACTACCTGCTGATGGTCGCCACCGACCGCCTCTCCGCCTTCGACGTGGTGCTGCCCGACCCGATCCCGGGCAAGGGCGAGATGCTGTGCCAGGTCTCCAACTTCTGGTTCAAGAAGACCGAGCACCTGATGCCCAACCACCTCACCGGCATCGACGTGGCCGCGGTGCTGCCCGAGGGCGTGGACAAGGCCCTGTACGCCAAGCGCGCGGTGGTGACCCGCAAGCTCAAGCCGGTGCCGGTGGAAGCCATCGCCCGTGGCTACCTGATCGGCAGCGGCTGGAAGGACTACCAGCGCACCGGCAAGGTCAGCGGCATCGAACTGCCCGACGGCCTGCGCCAGGCCGAGAAGCTGGCCGAACCGATCTTCACCCCGTCGACCAAGGCCGCGGTGGGCGATCACGACGAGAACATCGACTTCGACGCCATGGTCAAGACCGTGGGCGCCGAACTGGCCGAACGCGTGCGCGACGCCACCCTGCGCATCTACCGCTTCGCCGCCGACTTCGCCGCCGAGCGCGGCATCCTGCTGGCCGACACCAAGTTCGAGTTCGGCACCGACGCCGACGGGCGCCTGTACATCATGGACGAGATGCTGACCCCGGACTCCTCGCGCTACTGGCCGGCCGACCAGTACGAAGTCGGGACCAGCCCGCCGAGCTACGACAAGCAGTTCGTGCGCGACTACCTGGAGACGCTGGACTGGGGCAAGACCGCGCCCGGCCCGCGCCTGCCGCAGGAGGTGATCGACCGCACCCGCGCCAAGTACGCCGAAGCGCTGCAGCGGCTGGCGGGGATTTCGGTCGACTGAGTGGATCGTGCGCCGGGCGCCGGCGCGTGAGGGTGGTCGCGGAAGGCGGCCGCCTTGCGGCCCGTGAGGTAATCGCTCCCGCTTCACGAGCAGATGGTCATGGATGTTCCTCGCGAACCAGCTGTGATCCGTCGCGATGTGCTGGTGTTTGATAGCGGGTTGCTCGGGCTACTTTCCGCCCTTGCATTGTCAGTTGTAGCGATGGCGGCAATGCCCCGCCCCGACTTCACGACATGATGATCCTGGTGAACTAAACTCATCCGCCCGCGGGGCGATTGCCCGCCCGACCCGATCAGGAAGATCCGTTGGCTACCGCACGCCCCATTCTGATGTCCCTGGCATTGGCCGCGGCCCTGGTTGCGTGCAAGGCGCAACCGGCTGGCTCCACGGTCACTGCGGCGGCTGGCGCGCCCGCGCAGACCGCACCCGCCGCAGCCGCCGCAGCCGCCCCGCGTTGCCAGGACGCCGATTTCGATGCCTTCCTCAAGCGCTTCAGCGCCGACATCGCGGTCCAGGAGAAGGCGACCGCCAACCCGTTGACGATGATCCACATCGACCCGGACGCGCAGCCGGAACCGGCGCCGATGACCCGCAACGTGCCCCTGGCCGAGGTCGAATGGCCAGTGATCCCGAACCTGGAGGCAGCCCGCAAGGGCGGGCGCGAGGTCGTGGTGACGCAGAACGCCGAGGGCCGGCAGGTCCTGGTGCGCACGCCCGATACCAGCGACCAGCAGGTCTACCAGTTCGCGCAGAAGCCGTGCTGGACGCTGGTTCGCGTAGACGATCAGGCCGTGTAACCGACGCGCTCTGGCCGCATGGCGCGGGCACTCCCTCAGCCCTCATTTCCTTCACCAAGCTGTATCCCTCCAGCGTTACATTTCCGCGATCCTGCTCGCACGTGAGGTAAAGATGCGTTCGTCCCGTCCTTCCCGCCGCCTCAGCAATCGCGTTGTGTGGCCTGCCGTTTCGGTGTTGCTACTCGCGCTGAGCGCATGCAGCAACGGCCAATCCGCTGCCCCTGCCGCCGTGGCCGCAACCGACCCCGCGCCCGCCAAAGCTCCTCCCGCCGCAGCCCCAGTTGCGGACGCCACATCGAACGACGAAGTACAGCAACTGCTGCAGTCGAGCGGCGTGCAATGCGAAGACAGCAAGACGGCACGGAACTGCACGGCAGGCAATCTGGACGCGGGCGACTACTACGACGTCGAACTGACCGCAGACTGTGGCGCGCAGGGATTCTTCGCAGGCGTTGCCAACGCCAAGGGCACGCCTGCGCTGAATGTCGTGCCGACCACGGGGAGCCATGCCACACCGAGGGCCACTTTCTCGCAAGGGCAACTCGTTTGTGTCCAAGGCATCGCCCGCGCCGGCCAAAATCCTATGTACTACTACGTCGTCGCGATTCCGGCAGACAGCGTGGCGCAATGCAAGGGCAATGCGCTATGCCAGCAGTATGGGGACCGCCCGATCCAGTGGTCCTCCCGTGCAAGCGGCGATGCCTGCCATGTCGCCGCGCCGGGTCGCTATGCTGGCAACTGCGCGCAAGGCTGGGTCAGCGCCAGCGCGCTGGACGTGTTTTCAAACGGAATGTAGCAACCGTCCCCACAAGCACGCGTGCTTGTCCATTCGCAAGGAGAGCAAGGTATGTCGGACCCCAAAATCACTCGACTCGTCAGCAGCGTCGGCACCACGCGCACGGTAGAGATGGACGATGGAAGTACCGTCAGCCGATCAGGTGGATCGGTGTCGTGGCGTAACAACAACCCCGGCAACCTCAAGTTCGAGTTCGCTGGCAGCGCAGACAAAACAGCCAACAGCCAGCGTACACGCGAGGAGGCATTGCAGTCAGCGCAGAGCACCTATCGCGGCGTCGTGGGTCTCGACCAATGGGGCAATGCTGTTTTTGAAAGCTACGAGGCGGGCCGTGCTGCCAAGATACAACTGCTGGAGCGACGCTTCGGCAACGACACGGTCGAACAGATGCTGCCGCGCTACTCGAAGGCCGATTACAGCGGCACCACGCATCATCGCGAACAGGCCGCCACCATTTTCACGGAGGGCGACCACCAAGGCGTGGACCTGCGTAATAAAACGGTTGCGCAGATGAGCGAGCGCGAGCGCGAAGCGCTGGCCGACGGCATCAGGCGCTTTGAGGGTTGGCGAGCGGGCGAGGTCACAGTCCAAACACCCGCTCAGACCACGGCACAGACCGTGGCGCAACCGACGTCCCCAGCTACGCCCGCTGCATCGAGTCCTGCCCCCGCGACATCCGATAGACCCAGCGCGGCGGTCTACAACGAGGCGTACCAGCACTTCTTCAACGAAGGCCGGCACTACGAATACGGTCGTCCGGACCATCCCAGGCCCGGGCGCGACAGCAGCCGCCTGGAGCGCGATGGCGATGGCGACGGTCGCCTTGGCGTGGATTGTTCGGCCTTCGTGTGGCGCGGACTCAAGAACGCCGGCTACGACGTACCGGGCGAGAATGCCGCAGGATTCACCACCGCCAAGCTCTTCAATGGCTCGCAGGTCACACCGTATGCGCGCGAGCATTTCGATGTCACCTCCGCGGCGGAAGCACGCAAACCCAATGGCTCATTGCACCAGGGCGATCTGCTGCTGTTTTCTTCGCCGAAGGGGCAACACATCGGCATCTTCAAGGGGTACGACGAGGCGGGAAACATCCAGTTCATCGGCTCGCAAGGCAGGACCGGACCGGCGGAGGTCACGATTAGCCCAGGCGGCTACTGGGATGGAGGCGGCACCCGCATCGTGGGCGCGTTGACCCCCAAGCCGGAGTTCCAGGTTCGTGCACCATTGCATGGCAATGGCGAAGTTCCTGCACGGCAAGCATCCGCCGCACCTGCAGAAACCCACGGCGCCAAGAGTGTCGCCATGGCCGATGGTCTGCTCAAGCAGGGCGAGCGCGGCAATGAAGTGGAAGCGTTGCAGCGTCAGCTCAACCGCATGGGCGTGCGAGACGCGCAAGGCAAGGCGTTGGCCGAGGATGGACGCTTTGGCGAGCACACCCGCGAGGCGGTCATCGCCTTCCAGAAACAGCGCGGCCTCACCCAGGACGGCATCGTCGGCCGCGACACCCGGGCCGGGCTGGCCGCCGCCGAGCAGGCCCAGGCCAAGCCGGCGAAAGGCCTGCAGCTGGGCGAGCCGGGGCATCCGGATACGCCGCTGTACGACAAGATGCGCACGGAAGCCGATCGCGGTGCCGAGAAGGCCAATCCGCCGCACGCCAAGCTCTCGAACGAGGCGGTGGCCAACCTCACGCTGCAGGCCAAGCAGGCCGGGATCGACAGTCCCGACAAGCTGAAGGAGGTCAATGTAGCCAACGACAAGGCCTTCGTCGCCGGGACCACGCCGGGCTTCCGTGCGGTGGTGGACCTGCAGCAGCCGGCACCGCCGCTGGAGCAGACCAGCGCGCAGCTGGCCCGCCAGTCCGCGCAGCAGCAGGAAACGGTGCAGCGCGAGCAGCAGCAGGAGACGAACAGGAGCATGGCGCGCGCCTGAGTGCAGGCGTGATGGAGCGATCGCGCCGGTGTGGCGCGATCGCTCTTTTCCCCGGCACTGCGTTCCCCAGCATTGCGGCATCTCGCCGCCCTCTGCGCAGCGAGGACGCCAGCAGCAGGCACCGCCAAACGCCATCGCAGGTCGCCGCCGGAGCGCGTGGCCGGCAACCGCACCGCACGACGTCCCTCGCCCCACGCACACCGGTGTCTCCGCATCGCGCCGGCGATGGCGCTATGCTGGAGCGGTTCCTGGGAGGGAAGATGGATACCACCGCCTACGCGCGCCCGATCGACCGCTATTTCGCCAGCTATTCCGACGATCACCGCAATGCCGCCAACCAGCGCATCCACGTGATCGCGGTGCCGGCGATCCTGTGGTCGGTGGTGGCCCTGCTGTGGTGCATCCCGGTCGGCGGCACCTGGTTCCAGAGCGGGCTGTGGGCGGCGCTGGGCATGTTCGCGGCGTGGATGTACTACAACCGCCTGTCGCGCCCGCTGGGCTACGGCATGCTGGCGGCGTTCTTCTTCTGCGGCTGCCTGTGCCGGTTGCTGGAGGCGCACCTGGGCCTGCAGGGGCTGCTGTGGCTAGCGATCGGCGTGTTCGTGGTGGCCTGGATCGCGCAGTTCATCGGACATGCGCTGGAAGGCCACCGACCCAGCTTCCTCACCGATCTGACCTATCTGCTGATCGGCCCGGCCTGGGTGCTGGCCAAGCTGTACCGGCGCATGCACTGGCGCTACTGAGCGCGGCCAGCACCACCACCGCGCATCGCCAGGCGGACGCAGGCGCTGCCGGAATTCTTCCACCCGCCGCGCCTACGCGCTGTTCGCATCGCGCCAGCGAGGACGCGACGCCGTGTCAGCCGTGCTACGCCGTGTCCCCGGCCTCCAGACCCAACATCGCCGCATCCGGGGCGAAGGCGCGCGGCGCGTAGCCGAAATCCTGCTGCGCCGGTTGCAGGTCGAATGCCAGGTCCTCGCACATGCGCTGCAGCGCGGCGCGGTTCATGCCCTGCAGGCGGCCGCAGGCGTGGGCCAGCGTCAGCGCCAACGCGAACGCCGCAT
>NZ_AQOJ01000796.1:0-1561 GCF_000364685.1 Xanthomonas sp. SHU 166 | reverse complement strand
GCCACCGCCACCGCCACCGCCCATGCCGGAGCGTTCCTGGCGCGGCGGCGCCGAGCGTTGCGGACGGTCGCCGCCGCCCATGCCGCCGCCACCGCCCTCGCCGCGGCCGCCGAGCATCTGCATCTCGTCGGCGACGATGTCGGTGGAGTACTTCTCCACGCCGTCCTGGCCAGTGTACTTGTCGTAGCGGATCGAGCCTTCGACGTAGACCGAGCTGCCCTTGCGCAGGTACTCGCCGGCGATCTCACCGAGCTTTCCGAAAAACACCACGCGATGCCACTCGGTGCGTTCCTGCTGGTTGCCGTCGCGGTCCTTGCGCACGCTGGTGGTGGCCAGGCTGATCCGGGTGATGGCCATGCCGGCCTGGGTGTACTTGGTGTCGGGATCGTTGCCGAGGTTGCCGACGAGGATGACTTTGTTGATGCCGCGGGCCATGAGCTGCTTCCGTCTGGGGTCTCCGCGGCCAGGGGCACGCAGAGCGGTAAAGAAGATTTCGGGGAGCAATCCTAACATCGCCGGGCCGGACCGGCCTGCGCCAGGCGCCCGCGGGCGCCCCGGAAAACGCCGCATTGGGCTGTCGGAATCCTGCCGGCACGCCTCCCGCCGGGCGCTGCAAACCCAGGCACGGCAAGCTCTCCACCCCCTGCCCCGGCCCACAACGGGACGGATGTGGCCGCGCAGCCTATACTTTGCGCACGTTTCCAGTCCTGTCCGCATGAGCATCGCCGAATCCCCCAGCTCCGCCCTGGGCCTGCCCCAGATCCAGATGCTCGCCGCGCCGGACATGGCCGAGGTGGACGCCCTGATCCGCCGCCGCCTGTCCTCGGACGTCGTGCTGATCAACCAGATCGCCGACCACATCGTCTCCGCCGGCGGCAAGCGCCTGCGGCCGATGCTGGTGGTGCTGGCCGGCCGCGCCTGCGGCGCCGGCGGGCCGATGCAGCACCAGTTGGCGGCGATCATCGAATTCATCCACACCTCGACCCTGCTGCACGACGACGTGGTGGACGAGTCGGACCTGCGCCGCGGCCGCAGCACCGCCAATGCGCTGTGGGGCAACGCGCCCAGCGTGCTGGTCGGCGACTTCCTGTATTCGCGCAGTTTCCAGCTGATGGTGGAGCTGGACAGCATGGCGGTGATGCGCCTGCTGGCCGACACCACCAACCGCATCGCCGAGGGCGAGGTGCTGCAACTGCTGCACGTGCACAACCCCGACACCGACGAAGCCGCCTACCTGCGCGTGATCGAGCGCAAGACCGCGGTGCTGTTCGCCGCCGGCACCCGGCTTGGCGCGCTGGCCTCCGGTGCCAGCGAGGCGGTGCAGGAACGCCTGTACGACTACGGCATGCAGCTGGGTTATGCGTTCCAGATCGCCGACGACGTGCTCGACTACACCGCCGACGCCGCCGACCTGGGCAAGAACCTGGGCGACGACCTGGCCGAGGGCAAGGCCACGCTGCCGCTGATCCACGCCATGGCGCATGCCGACGACGCCACCCGCGCGCGCCTGCGCCAGATCGTCGAACAGGGCGACGCCAGCGCGATGCCCGAGGTGCTGGCC
>NZ_AQOJ01000795.1:0-862 GCF_000364685.1 Xanthomonas sp. SHU 166 | reverse complement strand
GGCATCGACTACAGCCGCCGCCGCGCGGCCGACTACGCCGCCGCCGCCGAGCGCGCCCTGGACGGCCTGCCCGAGAACGAGGCCGTGGCCGCCCTGCGCGGCCTGGCGCGTTACGCGGTCGAGCGCAGACACTGAGCGCTGCCCGGGCATGATCGCCTTTGACGCCGAGGACCGCGCCGTACTGCTGGCGGTGAAAGGCGTCGGTCCCACCGTGGTCGCGCGCCTGGAACAATTGGGCGTGCACTCGCTGCAGGCGCTAGCCGCCTGCGATGCACGGCAACTCACCGAACAGGCCGCGGCGCTGCTCGGCTCCACCTGCTGGCGCAACAGCCCGCAAGCGCGCGCGGCCATGAGCGGCGCCATCGCCGCGGCGCAGGCGCACTTGCTCAAGCACTCCGCCAAGACACCTTAAGGGCCTATTGGGCCCATTTAGCCGCCATCGGCGCGCAGCCGCGCGCCGGAGGGGATTGGTGATTCGGGATTGGGGATTCGCGACGGCGGCTTGGTTGACGCCTGAAGCGCTACAGGCTCGCCACACCAACCGATCAGTTGGGCGGCACCGACGGTCCGCTTTTACCAATCCCCAATCCCGCCAAGCGCGCAGCGCGAGGCACCTCCCTACTCCCGCCCGAACCGCTCCTCGAAGAAATCCTCGAGCATCCGGTAGGCGCGCTTGGCCGCACGCGGGTTGTACTGGCAGCCCGGCGGGCTGTTGGCGTCGGCTTCGGCGAAGCAATGCACGGCACCGCTGAAGTTGACGAACTGCCAGTCGGCGCCAGCGCCGTTCATTTCCTGCTCGAAGGCGGCGATATCGTCGCGGCTCACGCTCTTGTCGTCGGCACCATTGAGCACCAGCACCGGT
>NZ_AQOJ01000794.1:0-969 GCF_000364685.1 Xanthomonas sp. SHU 166 | reverse complement strand
TGCGGCTGCCGGTGCCGCCGTGGCCAGGCCACCGTGCAGGCTGACCACGCCGGCCAGCGGCGCACCGGCGCGGACCAGTTCCAGCACCGTGGTGCCGCCGAAGCAGAAGCCGACCGCGCCGATCCGGGCCGGATCCAGCGGCGCCTTGCCGGCCTGCGCCTTCAGCGCCGCCACCGCCGCCAACGCCCGCGCGCGCAGCGTGGCCGGATCCTTCTTCAACGCGCCGGCGAACTGCCCGGCCTCGGTATCGTTGGCCGGCCGCTTGCCCTTGCCGTAGACGTCGGCCACCAGCACCACGTAGTCGTCGCCGGCCAGGCGCTTGGCCTTCTCCACCGCGGAGTCGTTGACGCCGCGCCAGTTCGGCACCATCACCAGGCCGGGGCGCGTGTCGTGGTCGGCATCGTCGTAGACCAGCACGCCGCTGAAGGTGTCCTTGCCGACCTGCCACTCCACCGGCTTGGCCTGCATCGCCGCCCAGGCCGGCAGCGGCAGCGCCAAGGCCAGCCCGAGCAGACCGGCCCACCGCAGCATCGATCGTATGCGCATCGCCCTTCTCCCGTGGAAACCAGGCGGCAGTCTAGAACGTGCCATGCACGTCGAGGTGAGGGCGACGGCGGCCGGCGATGGCGATGGGACAAGGCGCACAGCGCCGTCGCATGGCGGCCCGGCGAATGCTTCCGGGCATGCTCTTTCCGCAGCACGCACGACGGACAGCGACATCAGCGCACCGCGTGCGCCGACGCCGCGCCGAGGCTCAGGCGATGCCCAGCCCCGGAATGGCGCTGATCGCATCGGGGTCGAACCCGGCCAGCGCGGCGAAATGGCGGCCGCGCGCCACGTAGTCGCGGTAGGCGCCGAAGCTGGGCGCACCGGGCGACAGCAGCACCACGCCGCCCTGCTCGCCCAGCGCCGCGCGTGCCAGCGCCACCGCTTCCGCCAGGTCGGCCGCGGCATGCAGGCCGAAGCCGG
>NZ_AQOJ01000793.1:0-6272 GCF_000364685.1 Xanthomonas sp. SHU 166 | reverse complement strand
GCCGTCGCGCGTGCCCAGGATCTGCAGCCGGTTCGGCAGCGGCCGGAAGCGATCGGCCGCCGGCGCCAGCGCCGCCGCATCCAGGCCCAGCGCCTCCACCGCGGCCAGCACCGCGCACAGGTTGCCGCGGTTGTGCCGGCCCGGCAGCGGCGCCTGCGCGCTGTCGTACACCGCGCTGTCGCCGCGGTAGACCACCTCGCCGCGCATGTGCCAGCCGTCCTCGCGGTTGAACCAGCGCACCTCGCTGTCGGGCAGTTGCAGGGCCGCCAGTTGCGGATCGGCGGCATTGAGCAGGGCGATGCGCGGCTGCGCATGGGTGACCAGCTCGAGCTTGTCGGCGATGTAACGCGCCTGGCTGCCGTGCCAGTCCAGATGCTCGGGGAACAGGTTCAGCACCAGCGCCAGCTGCGGCCGTGCGCCGCTGCGGGCCACGTCGCCGGTCTGGTAGCTGGACAGTTCGATCGCCCAATACTGCGGCGGCGGCATCGGCGCCAGCACCTCCAGCAGCGGCACGCCGATATTGCCGACCAGGCCGGTGCGGTGGCCGCCGGCGCGCAGCAGGTGCGCCAGCAGCGCCGTGGTGGTGCTCTTGCCCTTGGTGCCGGTGACGCAGACGCTGCCGGGCACCACGCCGTCCGTGCCAGCGTGTTCGGCGAACCAAAGGGCGGTGCCGCCGATGAAGCGCGTGCCGCGCGCCGCGGCAGTCTGCGCCTCGGGCCGGTACGGGCTGATCCCGGGCGACTTGATCACCACATCGAACGCGGCCAGGCGCTCGGCGGTGGCCTCGGTCTCGACATGCAACGCAGGATCGTGCAGCGCGGCGATCTCCGCGGCCTCCTCAGCCGAACAGAACACCGTCAGCGGCAGCGCGCGTGGCGATTCCCCGTTCCCGATTCCCGCTTCCCAGCCACGCACGGCCGCATACGCCGCGCGGCCCTCGCGACCCCAGCCCCACAGCGCGACGCGCTGCGCCTCAAGCTGCGAAATTCGCACGCACGCGTTCCCACAGATCGGCCGGGATGCGGTGCTGCGCGTCCAGTTCCAGCAGCGGCTCCACGCGCAGGTCGGCGGGGTCGAGCTGCGGCTGGATCTCGCGGATGAAACGCGCCACCAGCGCGTCCTCCTTCCATTCCGCACGCGCCGCCAGCGCCGCCATCGCCGCGCGCGACTCGCGGCCTTCGCCGACGCACTCGAACGGCTTGTGGTCCTGGAACTCCAGCAGCGCGTCGAAACCGCCGGCCTGGCCGGCATCGTCGAGCAGGTTGCGGCCGAAGATCCGCACCAGCCGCGTCTTCGGCATGAACGGCGCCAGCGCCAGGAACACGAAATGGCACTTCGGGCAGACCCCGCACCAACGGTGCGCCGGGCGCTCGCCGAGGATGTGGAAATTGCGGTTGCAGCTGGAGAAATGCGCGTCGTAGTGGTCGCTCTTGGCGAACTGCCGCGCCACTGCCAGCTCCGACAGCGGGCGCAGCAGCGAGTAGTAGCGCAGGTCCGCGGCCACGTAGCGCTGCACCTGCGCACCGAACGCCTGCTCGAAGGCCCAGCCCTTGGACCACTGGTGGTTGACCTCGCCGGTGCCGGCGATCTGGCTGCCGTAGCTGGCCGAATGTTCGTTGGAGAACACCACCTGGCCGGCGTCGTGCAGCACCGCGGCGAACACCAGGATCGCCGAGTTCACCGCGGTCACCGGAATATGTCCGTTCCACGCACCCTGCCGGTTCAGCTCGAACAGTTCCGGCGCCAGCGTGCGGCCGATGTTCAAGGTCGGCAGCCCGGTGCGCTCGGCGCAGGCGCGGATCAGCTGCGAGCCGCCGATCCAGGTCACCGTCTGCGCCACGCCGGCCGCGCGCAGGGCCTCGATGCTGACCAGCGAATCCTTGCCGCCGCCGATCGCCACCAGTGCCTGGTCGCGCAGCCCCAGCGCCGTGGCGTCGGCCGCCTCGGCGTCCGCGGCCGGGAAGCGGATGCGCCCGCGCAGGTCCAGGCCGTTGCGATAGGCGAACTCGCCCAGGCCATGCAGGTACACGCTGTCCAGCAGCGCGGCGGTCTCGGCATCGATGGCGTAGTCGTCGATGACGATGCGCGGCGGCACCGCCGCCTTGTAGTAGCTGACGCCGGCGATCAGGTGCAGCAGGCGCAGGGCGCGCTGCGCCGCCTGCGCGCGCGCCGGGTCGAGCGTGAACGGCGCGCCGGGCACGGTGATGGTCTCCACCAGCTCCGGGCCGTCGTCGAACGCATAGACCAGGCGCGCCACGCCGCTGTCGGCGTCGAAGCCGCAGCGCACGAAGCGGAAGGTGGCGATCTGCTGTTTGTCGAAAGCGGTCATGGACGTCCTGCAAGCACACGGGTGTGCCGCAGATAGCGGCGGCACAGAAGAAATTCGAGCATCGAAAACGGCAAGGCGGCCCACAGCAGCGGCAGGCAGCCGAATACGAACGCCATCAGCAGCAGTTGCCAGTGCTGCCCGGCCGGCACCGACGCAGCGGAGGCCAGGACGGCGACCAGCACATACAGCGCCAGTGCCGGCAGGTAGGCCAACGCGGCCAGGAGCGAGGTACGCAGGGCCAGCGCGCCGGTGCTCGCCGCGGGCCCGCGGCGCTGCCAGCGCACCGCCAGCCATGCGCCGATGGCAGCGGCGGCCAACGCCGGCAACGCCCACTTCAGGCTGTCGGTCCACGGCAGCGACGTGCCGGACTGATCCACCGCGGTGGCAGCCACCATCGCAAGCGCGCCGGCCGCGGCGCTGCCCGCGACGAATTCAGTCTGCGTGCCCATCGATCGCCTCCTCGCGGGGCAATTCGCGCTGGTTGTAGGTGCTGGCCATGCTGTAGCCGTAGGCGCCGGTATCGGCGATCAGCATCACGTCGTCCGGCGCGGTGCCCGCCGGCAGGCGCCGGCGCTTGCCGAACACGTCGCTGGATTCGCAGATCGGCCCGACCACGTCGAACACGGTCTCGGCCGGCTGTTCCAGGCGGCTCAGGTTCGCCACGTCGTGCCAGGCGTCGTACAGCGCAGGGCGGATCAGCGTGTTCATGCCGGCGTCCAGACCAACCCGACGGATGCCGTCCTTCTCGATCACCTGGGTGGCGCGGGCCAGCAATACGCCGCATTCGGCGACCAGGTAGCGGCCCGGTTCGATCGCCAGGCGGAACGCCGGATGCACGGCCTTGGCCTCGGCCAGGCCCTGGGCGAAGGTCTCCAGGTCGAACGGTTCGTCGTCGGCGCTGTACGGGATCGGCAGGCCGCCACCGATGTCGATGACCTCGACGCTGCCGATGCGCCGGGCAAAGCCGGCCAGTTCGTCGCACATGCGCCGCCAGTGTTGCGCGGTCTCCACGCCGCTGCCCAGGTGCGCGTGCAGGCCGACGATGCGGATGTCCAGCGCGCGCGCGGCCTCGACGAACTCGTCGACGCGGGTCGCCGACAGACCGAACTTGGAGGCCTTGCCGCCGGTGTTGACCTTCTCGTGGTGGCCGTCGCCATGGCCCAGGTCGATGCGCAGCCACAGGCTGCGGCCGCGGAACAGTTCCGGCCAGCGCTGCAGCGCCTCGACGTTGTCCACGGTGACGGTCACGCCCAGCGCGAACGCGGCTTCGTACTCGGCGCGGGGTGCGAAGCTGGGGGTGAACAGCACGCGGCGCGGCGACAGCTCCGGCACGATCTCGAACACCCGGCGCAGTTCGCCGTGCGAGACGCACTCCAGGCCGAAGCCTTCCTCGACCAGGGTCTGCAGGATCGCCGGATGCGCGTTGGCCTTGATCGCGTAGTAGCGCTGGTCCACCGCCGCGATCGCCTTGAGCGCGCGCGCGCGTTCGCGCAGGGTCGGCAGGTGATAGATGTAGCGCGGCGTGCCGGCCTCGGCCAGGCGCAGCAGATGCGCGCGCTCACCCTGCCACCACGGCACCGGCCGCGGCCGCACCGTGCCGGCGATCTCGCGCCAGCGCGGGCCGAACACCTCGGTCTCTTCCACTGGCATCGCGCCGCTGTCGATCAGTTCGGCGTGCAGGATCGGCAGCAACCCGTCGGCGTCGGTCTCGTCGATGACGAAGGTCAGGTTCAGGTCGTTGGACGACTGCGAGATCATGTGCACGCGCTCCTTGCCGAACGTGGCCCACACGTCCGAGAGCTTGTGCAGCAGTGAGCGCATGCCGCGCCCGACCAGAGTGATCGCCGCGCACGGCACGATGATCTTGACCCGGCAGATCTCCGCCAGGTCGGCCGACAGCGCCGCCAGCACGTCGGTGTTGACCAGATTCTCGCTCGGGTCCAGCGACACGGTGACGTTGGTCTCGGCCGAGCCGATCAGGTCCACCGACAGCCCATGCTTCTTGAACAGCGCGAACACGTCGGCCAGGAAGCCGACCTGCTGCCACATGCCGATGCCTTCCATCGACACCAGCACGATGCCGTTGCGGCGGCTGATCGCCTTGACCCCGGGCACGGTGCGGGCGTTGCCGTCGATGCTGGTGCCGGGCAGCTCCGGGCGCTCGGTGTCCAGGATCGCCATCGGCACGCCGCCATCGCGGCACGGCTTGATCGAGCGCGGGTGCAGCACCTTGGCGCCGGTGGTGGCGATTTCCTGCGCTTCGTAATAGTCCAGGCGGGTCAAAAGGCGCGCATCCGGCACCTCGCGCGGATTGGCGCTGAACATGCCGGGCACGTCGGTCCAGATCTCGACCCGGCTGGCGCCGAGCAGCGCGCCGAAATACGCCGCCGAGGTGTCCGAGCCGCCGCGGCCGAGGATGGCGGTGCCGCCGTCCTCGTGCCGGGCGATGAAGCCCTGGGTGATCAGCATGCGCGAGGGCTGGGCGACGAAGCGCGCGCGCCACTGCGGATCGGACTGCCACTGGCACGACACCGACAGGCGCCGCGACCAGGCGCTCTGGTTCGGCTGCGGCGGCAGCGCGTCCAGCCATTGCCGCGCGTCCATCCAGCCCATGTCCAGGCCGTTGGCACGCAGGTAGGCCGCGCCCAGGGTCGAGGACAGCAACTCGCCCTGCCCCAGCACCTCGGCCTGCCAGTCCAGCGTGCGCTCGGCCGCGCGCGGATCGTCGAGCAGACCGCGCAGCGCCGCCAGGCGTTCGCCCAGCACCGCCTCGGCGTCCAGCTCCAGTTCGGCCAGAAAGTCGCGGTGGCGCTGCTCCAGCGCGGCGACGCGCTGCGCGCTGTCGGCGCTGCCGTCGGCAATCGCGGTCAGTTCGTTGGTGACCCCGGACAAGGCCGACACCACCACCAGCACCCGCGCACCGGTCTCCTCCGCGCGTTTTTTCGCCAGCCGTCCAATCGTGTCCCAGCGATGACGACGCGACACCGAAGTGCCGCCGAACTTGAGGACGATCCAGCGATCGACAGGAGAGGAAGCTGACATGGAGTGGGGGTGTCTGGAATGTGGGGAAAACGCCTGCATGCGCGGGCGGAACCCCCGATTCTACTGCCAACGGAGCGCGGACGAGCGCGCGCCGCCAGCCGCAACCGCGCGTCTTTTCCGCCAGCCTGGGGTGGGCACTCCACTGTGCGCGGTCCTCGATGCCGCCGACCTGGACGCCCCGCGCATGCAGCGCCTGGCGATCTGGCCGAACCTGTCGGAGACGGTGGTCTTCCTGCCGCCGGACGCGGGCGCGGACGACCGCATCCGAATCTTCAAACCCAGGGCGAACTGCCGTTCGCAGGCCACTCCACCGTCGGTGCGGCCTGAGCGGCCGTCGAACTCGGCCTGGCGACGCCCCGCGACGGCGTGCTGATCCAGCAGTGCGATGCCGGTCTGCTGCCGGTGCGGATCGTTACCCACGCAGACGGCCGCCACGCCTGGGGACGCAGTCCGCGCGCACCGCGCCGCGACACCGTGCCGCCGCCACTTAGGGATGAACCGGCAACCGGGTGCAAGCGGTGATCGCCGACAAGATCGCTTGGTAAGCTCCGGCCTCCCCCACCGCAGTCCGGAGTTCCCCCTCATGGCCGCACGCCGCTTCTTCCAGGTCGATGTCTTCTCCGCCCGCGCCGGCAACGGCAATCCGTTGGCCGTCGTGCTCGATGCCGATGGATTGGACGCCGCCACGATGCAGGCCATCGCGCGCTGGACGCGCCTGCCGGAAACCACCTTCGTGTTCGCGCCGACGCGGCCGGATGCCAGCTACGGCCTGCGCATGTTCAGCCCACAGAAGGAAGTGCCGTTCGCCGGCCATCCCAGCGTCGGCACCGCGCACGTCGCGCTGGAAGCGGGCATCGCCAGCCCGCGCGACGGCATACTGACCCAGGACGGCATCGCCGGC
>NZ_AQOJ01000792.1:0-3576 GCF_000364685.1 Xanthomonas sp. SHU 166 | reverse complement strand
CCCCCCCCCTGCCGCTGCGGGTCGACGTGGATGCCGGAGTACGCAGCATCGCCATCCGTACCCCGCGCGCGCAGGTGGCCGAAATCGCCGAGGCCGCGGATGCGCGCCTGCAGGCGGCGCTGCGCGGCTGGACGCTGGGCGCGCTGCCGCCGGTGCGCATGGACGGCGGCCGCTGCTGGTGGCTGGTCGAAGTGGCCGACGAAGCCGCGCTGCGCGCGCTGGCGCCGGACTGGGATGCGATCGCCGCCCTGGCCGAAAGCACCGCCAGCATGGGCGTGTTCGCCTACGCGCGCGCCAGCGGCCCGGCCTATGCAGTGGCCGTGCGCGCCTTCGTCGGCAACGGCCGGCGCTTCGAGGATGCGGCCTCCGGCGCGGCCAATGCGGTGCTGGCGGCATGGCTGGATCACAGCAAGGCCCTGCCCGGCCACAGTGGCCGCTACGTCGCCAGCCAGGGCCGCGAGGTCGGCCACGATGCGCTGCTGACGCTGTGCGTCGACGAGGCCGGCGAGGTGTGGTCCGGCGGACAGGTGCAGACGGTGATCGAAGGCCGCATCGACTGGCCCTGATCGCCGGCCGGCGCCCCGCACCGCAGGCGCGAACGCGCGCGCAAAAACAAAGGGCGCCTCGCAAGGAGGCGCCCTTTGTTTTAGTCGGGCAATACGTCAGTCGGGCAGGACATCGACGCGGACGCGGATGCGATCGCCCGGAGGCGAGGCGGTACGGGTGTGGTAGTAGCGGCCGCCGTATTCGTAGGTCACGTCGTAGCCGTCGACGCGGTCGTAGCGTTCGGTCCGATACGACACCGGGTCGCATTCGCGGACCACGCCGCCACCGTAGCCGCCGCCGTAGCCGCGGGTATTGGTGTCGTAGATCGAGCGGCCGGCCAGGCTGCCGAGCATGGTGCCGACGGCGGTGCCGACGAAGCGGCCATTGCCGCCGCCAACGCGGCTGCCCAGCACAGCGCCGGCGATGCCGCCGACCACCGACGAGGCGGTACGGCCGCCATCGGTACCGCGGTAGCCGTAGTCGCTGGCGTAGCTGCCCGAGGCCGGACGGTCGTAACAGCGCTCGGTGGTCTCGCGCGGGCCGTTGACCTGCACCATGATCGGATCGGCGCGCACCACGCGCGCATATTCGTAGGTGCCGGACGCGTAGCCACGGTCGCGGTAGTCGTCGTAGCGGGTGTAACCGTAATCCTGCGCAGCGGCGGAGCCGATGACGCCGACAGCGAGCGCAGCGGTCAACAGACGGGTCGAGAGCTTGTTCATGGCGATGGTTCCAAGCGCGTGGATCGCGCGACTGCATGCTCGATCCGATGCGGTGAAACCAGACTGAATAGGGACGGCTGTGGCGCGCGCATTTAGTGGCGCGACAGCTAGCGATCGATCGAGCCACGCGGGACGGTGCAGAGGCGCAACGCGTCCTGGCCCGCCATCGGCGACGCCGCAGGTGCGCCGCACACGCGCGGCCCGGCATGCCGCCGGGCCGCGCCGGGGATTCCTCAGCCCAGTTCCGCTTCCAGGCTGATCGGCACCGCGCTCAGCGCCTTGGACACCGGGCAATTCTGCTTGGCGTCGTCGGCCACTTCGCGGAAGCGCGCGGCGTCGATGTTGGGCACCACGGCCTTGACCTTCAACCGGATCTGCGAAAGCTGGGGACCGCCTTCCATCGACAGGTCGACATCGGCGCGGGTGTCCAGCGCGGTCGGCGGGAAGCCGGCTTCGGTCAGCTTGGCCGACAGCGCCATGGTGAAGCAGCCGGCATGCGCGGCGGCGATCAGTTCTTCCGGATTGGTGCCCTTCTCGTCGCCGAAGCGGCTGTTGAACGCATAGCGGGTGTTCTCCAGCAGGCCGCTCTGCGGCGTGTTCAACCGGCCCTGGCCGGTCTTGAGATCGCCTTCCCAATGCGCGGTGGCGTGACGCGAAATGCCCATGCGAGGCTCCTGTCGGTGAGTGGAGCGCGGACCATAGGGGAGGCGGCGTTACGGGCTTGTGCTTCCGCGCGAAGGCGGCGGCGGCGGCGCGCGGCAGCGAAAATGCCCTGGCGCATCGCCGCGGATGTGCGGGTATCGGCGCCGTCCTCGGCAAAAAAGGCGTCGGTCGCGGCGAATATTCGCGTTTTTTGCTTCCGGCCTATTGGCGCGGCGTAGCACATGCCCTACATTTCGCCATGCCGACGGGGTCGGCGCGACCCAAACCACCAAATACGGAATCAGGACATCATGGCAAAGACCGCAAAAAAGGCTGCCCCGAAGAAGGCAGTGAAGAAGGTAGCGACCAAGGCTGCCGCCAAGCCGGCCGCTCCCAAGCCGATCAAGGACGTGCTGAGCAAGTCCGCGCTCGTCGCCCACATCGCCGAAACCAGCGGCGTGATCGCCAAGGACGTGCGCGCCGTGATGGCCTCGCTGGAGCACGCCGTGGCCGGTTCGGTCAGCAAGAAGGGCGCTGGCTCGTTCACCCTGCCGGGCCTGCTGAAGATCACCGCCGTCAGCGTGCCGGCCAAGCCGAAGCGCAAGGGCATCAACCCGTTCACCAAGGAAGAGCAGTGGTTCGCCGCCAAGCCGGCCACCACCAAGCTCAAGGTGCGCCCGCTGAAGAAGCTCAAGGACGCCGCGCTCTGAGCAGCGTCGCCTGATCCAGGCAAGCACACCGACGAGACGGCCCCGGCCGTCTCGTTTTTTTTGTGTCTGCTGCGCATTTGGGTTGACGGCCCGCTAAGGCGACGGCCGCTATACCGGTGATTCCCTTCGACAGGATCACCTGCATGAAACTACAGGGCTTTCTCGACCAACTGCTGCAATCGGCGCAGGGTGCCGCCGGCCAGGCCATGGGCAAGACCGGCACCGCCGCTCCTGCCGCACCGGCGCACGCCGGCGCCGGCGGCCTGGGCGGCCTGCTCAACGCCGACTTCGGCAAGGGAGCCCTCAGCGGCGGCGCACTCGGCCTGCTGCTCGGCAAACACCGCACCACCCGCAAGCTGGCGACCTACGGCGGCCTGGCCGCGTTGGGGCTGATGGCCTATCGCGCCTACGGCGACTACCGCCGTCAGCAACTCGGCGCCGCCGCGCCCGAACCGCAGACCCTGGACCGGCTGCCGCCACTGGAAGTCGAGCAGCACAGCCAGGCGGTGCTGCGCGCGCTGGTCGGCGCGGCCAAGGCCGACGGCCATCTGGACGAGCACGAGCGCCGCCTGATCGAAGGCGAGTTCGCCCGCCTCCACGGCAACGATGCCGACGTGCAGCAGTGGCTGCATGCGGAACTGGAAAAGCCGCTGGATCCGGCCGAGGTGGCGCGCGCGTCGACCAGTCCCGAGATGGCCGCGGAAATGTACCTGGCCAGCTTGCTCGCCGCCGACGAACAAGGCTTCATGGAGCGCAGCTACCTGGACGAACTGGCGCGGCAGCTCGGCATCGACGACGCCCTGAAGCAGCGCCTGCAACAACAGGCGGCTGCCCTGCACGCGGACTGAGCGCATGGCCGCGACGCCCACGCTTTCGCCAGCGCAGCGCCTGCGCCGCGACGTGCTGCGCGCGGCGTTGCTGGCTGCGCTGGCGCTCGCCGCCGCCTGGGCCTGGCG
>NZ_AQOJ01000791.1:0-553 GCF_000364685.1 Xanthomonas sp. SHU 166 | reverse complement strand
GCGAGCAGCGCCAGCGCCAGCCGCGCGCGGCGCGCAGGCGTGGCGCGGTGGGCAGCGGGCATGGGCACAGCGGACGCGCAGGCGCGCACGTGGGTGCGCGGACGCACGCCGTCGAAATCATGCATGGTTGAGTTCCTGGTGGGGTTCCCCCGAACCGGAAAGCAGGCGCGGTCCAGGAGAGATCGGCGGAACACGTCATTTGTTAAGTGACGTACTTCCCAATATAGCGAATTTATGTTGCCATGCCGCACGCGCGCGCAACGCGGCCGATTTCGTTCAGCCTGGGCGGCGCCAGCACAGCCGGGCGAAGGTGACCCAGGCGTGCAGCCAGATCACCGCCCACACCGCCGCCCGCACCGGCCAGGCCCGGGTCGGCGCCTCGAACTTGCGGAAGTAGCGCCACAGCCCGCGGTGCTTGTGCCACTCGACGAACCACGGGCGTTTGCGGCTGGACACGCCGCGCACGTGCAGCACGCGCAGGCGGTTCAGCACCGCCACCGTGGCACCGGCCTGGCGCACCCGGCGGCACAGGTCCAGGTCCTCGGCATGCAGC
>NZ_AQOJ01000790.1:0-1986 GCF_000364685.1 Xanthomonas sp. SHU 166 | reverse complement strand
CAGGCCGCGGCGGCCACCGCGCGCATCCAGCAACAGCCGGCACTGCACGCCGCGCGCGGCGGCGCGCAGCAGCGCCGCGCTCACCGCGTCGCCGACCGCGTCGTCGAACATCAGGTAATACAGCAGGTGCACACGCTCGACCGCCGCGTCGATGTCGTCGATCAGCGCCTGCAGCGAGGGCGCGTAGCGGTCGAGCAGCTCGACGCTGTTGCCGTGGGTCGGCATGAAGTCGCCCTGGCGCTCGACCAGCGGCACCACTTCGGCGACCACGGTATCGGCCGGCGGTGCCCAGCGCAGCGCGGTCAACGGCACCTGCTGCTCGCGGATCACCTGCGAGGCCAGCGCCTGGCGGCGGACGCGCTCGCGCGACAGCCAGGGGTGGCCGAGCAACAGGTACAGCGGCAGCCCCAGCAACGGCACGAAGCCCACCAGCAACAGCCAGCTGCGCGCCGCGCCCGGCGTGGTGCGGGTGGGGATCCACAACAGCGCCACCAGCCGGATCAGCCAGTCCAGCGCCAGCAGCCACGTGCCTTCCAACCAGACCGGCAGCATCGCGATCCTCGCAACCCAGGTCGCCCGATTCTGCGGACTGCGCCGGCAAACGCAACCATGGCCGCAGCGGCGGTGCGCTTTTTCCTTGCTCCAGACGCACGAAACCCGCCTTGCGGCGGGTTCCGTGTGCAACGTGAGCAGCGATCCGAGGATCAGCCGATCACTTGATCTTGCCTTCCTTGTACAGGACGTGCTTGCGCACGACCGGATCGTACTTGAGGAATTCCATCTTCCCCGGGGTGTTCTTCTTGTTCTTGTCCGTGGTGTAGAAGTGGCCGGTACCGGCCGAGGAAATCATACGGACCTTATCGCGCTTGCCTGCCATGATGCTCTACTCCTCAGACCTTTTCGCCGCGCGCACGCAGCTCAGCCAGAACGGTGTCGATGCCGTTCTTGTCGATGGTGCGCAGCGCGTGCGCGGAAACCTTCAGCTTGACCCAGCGGTTCTCGCTGGCGACCCAGAAACGGCGCTCGTGCAGGTTGGGCAGGAAACGACGGCGGGTCTTGTTGTTGGCGTGGGAGACGTTGTTACCCGTCTGCACACGCTTGCCGGACACTTGGCATACGCGGGACATTGCGCACCTCGATAGTAGTTTGGTCGCCCATAGCCTGGGAGACGGCGGCCCCGGCAGCCCTGCGGCCACCACGCGACGTGGGAAATCAAGCGGTTACGCTGGGAAAGGCCGGCCGGAGATCGCGCATCCGGCCGCCGGCCCCGACCTCGTCGGGCACAGCGAGCCGCGCATTATGCAGGCGATCAAGGGCTTGTGCAAGTTGTCCACAGGACCAGGCGCCGCGCGCAGGTCCGGGCGCATGGACCAGGCGGGCGTTGCTATTGTATCCGGCGCAAGCCGCTTGCTAGCCTCGCCCAGACCATGCGCCGCCTGTTCCGTCCACTGCGTACCTCCCTGCTGATGCTGCTGCTGGCGGCGTTCGTGGTCGTGCCGGTGGCCGATGCGCTGGCCTGCGCGCTGGAGCCGGAATCGGCCGACGCCGTGCACGCGCCCGCCGCGGCGCATGCCGATGGCGAGGACAGCGACGGCAAGCATGCCGGCGCCTGCAGCCACAACCATTGCCACCACTCGAATCTGAGCCTGCCGGCGAGCGCCCTCGCCGTGTTCGGCGCGCCGCGACCGGCGCGCTGGATGCAGGCCGTCGACGCCTCCCCTGCAGGCGTCGTCCAGGACGGATTGAAGCGCCCGCCCAGAGCGTGAGTTGAGCGTGTCCCGCGATCGCGGGTTTCCGTTTCCCTCACCTCTGGAATTTCCTCATGTCGACTCCGACACGTCGGCCGCCGCGCGCGGCCGGGCGGGTCGTCGCCGTGCTGCTGGGCCTGGCCCCGGCCGCGCTGGCGATGGCGCAGACCGCCCCTTCGTACGACACCTTGCTGCAACGTCTCGATCAACTGCCCGGCAGCCGCGTCGGCGCGGCGCT
>NZ_AQOJ01000789.1:0-2556 GCF_000364685.1 Xanthomonas sp. SHU 166 | reverse complement strand
CGCAGCGGGGTGTGGGGCGATCGGCTGTGGAGCGCGGCGCTGGCCCTGGCCGGTGCGGCCGCGGCGTGGTTCGCCTACGACTACGGCCGCCGCCACCTGGGCCTGCACGACCTGGCCGAGGCCTTCGGCGGTGGCCTGGCCACGCTGCTGCGGGTGGTGGTGCTGATCGCCCTGGCCAGCCTGGTGTGGGTGCCGATCGGGGTGTGGATCGGGCTGCGCCCGAAGGTGGCGCAGCGGGTGCAGCCGCTGGCGCAGTTCCTGGCCGCGTTCCCGGCCAATGTGCTGTTCCCGTTCGCGGTGCTGGCCATCGTCAGCACCGGCGCCGATCCCAACATCTGGCTGTCGCCGCTGATGATCCTCGGCACCCAGTGGTACATCCTGTTCAACGTGATCGCCGGCGCCAGCGCGTTCCCGACCGATCTGCGCGAGGCCGCCACCATCTACCACCTGCGCTCGTGGACCTGGTGGCGGCGGGTGATCCTGCCCGGCATCTTCCCGTACTACATCACCGGTGCGTTGACCGCGTCGGGCGGTTCCTGGAACGCCAGCATCGTGGCCGAACTGGCCAGCTGGGGCCACACCCAGGTGCAGGCCTACGGCCTCGGTGCCTACATCGCCCGCGCCACCGCCGCCGGCGACGGCCCGCGGGTGCTGCTCGGGGTGGCGGTGATGTCGCTGTTCGTGACCCTCTTCAACCGTGCGGTCTGGCGACGTCTGTACGTCTTCGCCGAACGCCGCCTGCGTTTCGACTGATTCCTGGAGACCGACCATGAGCTATTCCGCAAGCGTGCCCGAGCGCGCCCCGCTGGTCCGCGTGCAGGGTGTGCGCAAAACCTACGACAAGGGCGGGGCGACGCCGCTGGTGGTGCTGGAGGACGTCGACCTGACCTTGCACTCGGGGCAGATCGTCGGCCTGCTCGGCCGTTCCGGCTCGGGCAAGTCGACCCTGCTGCGCGCCATCGCCGGGCTGCTGCAGCCCAGCGCCGGCAGCATCGCCTTCCGCGATGCCGCGCCGGGCCAGGTCGCCGACGACATCGCCATGGTGTTCCAGAGCTTCGCCCTGTTCCCATGGCTGACGGTGCTGCAGAACGTGGAAGTGGGCCTGGAGGCGCGTGGCGTGGCCGCCGACGAGCGCCGCCGGCGCGCCCTGGCGGCGATCGACCTGATCGGCCTGGACGGCTACGAGGGCGCCTACCCGAAGGAACTGTCCGGCGGCATGCGCCAGCGCGTGGGCCTGGCGCGGGCGCTGGTGGTGCGACCCAAGCTGCTGCTGATGGACGAGCCGTTCTCGGCGCTGGACGTGCTGACCGCCGAGACCCTGCGTACCGACCTGCTCGACCTGTGGTCGGAAGGGCGCATGCCGATCGAATCGATCCTGATGGTCACCCACAACATCGAAGAAGCGGTGCTGATGTGCGACCGCATCGTGATCTTCGGCGCCAATCCGGGGCGGGTGATCGGCGAGATCGAAGTGACCCTGCCGCAGCCGCGCAATCGCCTGGCGCCGGCGTTCCGCGCCCTGGTCGACGACATCTATGCGCGCATGACCGCCAGCCCGCAGCGGCCGCAGACCCGCGAGGGCGTGTTCCCGGGCAGCGGCATCGCCATGGTGTTGCCGCGCGTGTCGAGCAACCTGCTGGCTGGCCTGATCGAAGCGGTGGCGGCCGAGCCCTACCACGGCCGTGCCGACCTGCCGCCGCTGGCGGCCGGCCTGCAGCTGGAAGTGGACGAACTGTTCCCGATCGCCGAGACGCTGCAACTGCTGCGCTTCGCCGTGTTCGAACAGGGCGACCTGCAGCTGACCCCGGCCGGGCAGCGCTTCGCCGAGCTGGGCACCGACGCGCGCAAGCAACTGTTCGCCCAGCACCTGGCCACCTACGTGCCGCTGGCCGCGCACATCCGCCGCGTGCTCGACGAACGCCCGGCGCATCACGCGCCGGCGCGCCGCTTCCGCGACGAACTGGAAGACCACATGTCCGAGGCCTACGCGGCGGAGACCGTGCAGGCGGTCACCAGCTGGGCGCGCTACGCCGAGTACTTCGCCTACGACAAGCAGGCGGACCTGTTCTCGCTGGAGAATCCGAGCTGATCGGGGGGATTTCAGGCTGCGCGCAGTTTCGGCTTCAGCCGCGACCCGACGGCCAACATTGCAGGAACGGCGTCCAGGCATGACCTTGCTCGCCGCTCACTGCGCCTTGCAGGAATGCGCCTTTGCAGCAACGATCTCGCGATCTGATCGGAGTCGTTGTGGGAGGGACTTCAGTCCCGACTGCAGGCGGCCGGCCAGGCATGTGTCGCTCGCGTTTCGCGACCGAATGGCATCGCGCATCGCTGCTTGTTGCCGTGGTTCAGTGAAACCAGCCGTCGCCTCGCAAGAGCGGCTTCAGCCGCGACAGGAGCATTCCCGGTACCGCCTTTGGCGGCTGAAGCCGCTCCTGCAGCCGCGAAGAATGCACGGGCTGCCCGGCCTCCTGCAGCAAGCGAAATCGAGAGATGGGGCCGGGTGACTCTCTAGCGCGGCGCCCCGAACGCGCGGCCACATCAGGCACCGCGCGA
>NZ_AQOJ01000788.1:0-13112 GCF_000364685.1 Xanthomonas sp. SHU 166 | reverse complement strand
GGGTGCGGCCACCGGCTCGGACGCAGGCACGTGCGCGCCGCTGCTGTCATCGCAGGACATGGCCGCAACTCTGGACAGGGACTGGAGATGCATCGACATCGACGGGGCCGGACGGGAAGGGCAGAGACGACAAGCCCCGGCAGGGGCCGGGGACTCGTCGGTTCATGGCGCGGAGCGCGACAAGGCGGACTTAGAACAACTCGACCGTGCCGGCACCCATGCTCTGCTGCGCCACCGGCTTGTGCGGCGGACGCTCCCACTCGGTGCGCATGTCGCGTAGGCGGTTGCCGACCCGCTGCAGGGCGTCGAGCAGTTCGTGGTCGAACACGCCGCCATTGCGGTGCAGCAGTTCCTGCAGCGCCACGGCCTCGCGGTTGATTGCGGTCAGGCGGTCCAGGTGGGTGTGCACGCCGCCCAGGGCCTGGGTGGCGATGTCCTCGAACTGCAGGGCGCGCACCGCTTCGGCGACGCTGCTGTCGATGGCGCGGCCGCACTCGGAGATCTCGCGCATGCCATCGCCCAGCGAGTGGTTGATCGCGGCCACGTTGTCCAGCATCGCCGCGGCCTCGGCCCGCGCCTCGCGGGAGCGGTCCATGTCGCGGGAGGCCATGTTCGAGACCGTCTCGCGGACCTTGGCGATGGCGTCCTTGGAGCTGTGCGCCAGCTTGCGGATCTGCTCGTTGAAGGTGGTCGAGCGCTCGGACAGGTTGCGCACCTCGTCGGCCACCACCGCGAAGCCGCGGCCCGCCTCGCCGGCGCGCGCCGCTTCGATCGCCGCGTTCAGCGCCAGCAGGTTGGTCTGGTCGGCGATCGACTTGACGTCCTCCAGCAGGGCGAAGATGCCGTCCAGGTGCTGGGACATGTCGTCGATGTAGTGCACCGTGGTGCTGCTCTGGCCGCTGACCTGCTCCAGCGCCTCCACCAACTGCTCCATGCGCTGGCTGGCATGCTGGGCGAAGCGGGCCACGTCCACCCCGGCGCCACCGTCTTCGCCGGCGCGGTCGACGATGCGGGCCAGCGCCACGCTCTGCTGCCGCGACTTGCGGTTCATCGCCTCGAAGCTGCCACCCAGGCCGCTGACCGCCTGGCGGATCAGTTCGCGGGCACGTTCGATCTCCGAGCGCGAGCCCTCGATCTCGTTGCCGACGAAGCTGCGCAGCTCGGTCAGCAGGTGGTCCTGCTCGCGCATGACCTTGGCCTGCTCCGGCGAGCGCCGGCTCTGGCTGTACGCGGTCCAGCCGGCGAAACCGAGCCAGCTCAGCGTCATGGTGGTGAGGATGGCCCAACGGACCGGGGCCGGCCAATCGAAGCCGGCGGCGATGGGGAACAGCAGCGTCAGGGCGAGCGGGGCGGCCAGACGGATCAGGAGGCGTGAGTACATGGAAGTTCTCGGCAGATTCACGATTGCTGTATCGGCCGCCCCCCCCGGGTCTTTAGCAACGCGGTGCGCGGATCATCGAAACCTGCCGACATTCGTACGATCCGCGTCGCAGAACCACCGCGGGCGGCGCGCTGCCGGCCCGGCGCCGGCCCTCCGGGGACTCAGCGCAAGGCGCGGTCCACGGTCTCGCGCATGCGCCGCTTGGCCAGCAGGAAATCCCACAGGCTGCCGCCCATCTGCCGCCACAGCACCGCCGAACGCACCGCCGCCAGCAGCAGCGCGCGGATCTCCGCCACCACCCCGGCCTGACCCAGGTAATGCGGGTTGCCCTGCACCATCACCCGCGGGCGCAGGTGGCTGATGGTGTCGGCGTAGAGCTGGCCCAACGCCGCGATCACCTCGGGGTGGGTGCTGTCGGCATGGCGCTCCAGCAGCGGCGCGATCCGGGCCAGGCCGGCATCGACCTTGGCGTCGGTCTCGGCATCGCCGGCGAAGCGCCGTTCCAGCTGGATCACCGCCAGCGCCAGCCGCGGCAGCACCTCGTCCTGGCCCTGGTTGCGGAAGTAGTTGTGCAGCAGGCGCAGGCCCGGCGCCAGGTCGGCACGGCGGCCATAGACCGCTTCGGGGCTGGGCGCGTCGATGCGGAACACGCTGTCGAGCAGGGTGCGTACCAGCGACGCCTCGGACTGGCCGGTCTCGGCGATGCGCCGCACCTGCTGCAGGGCCTGGGCCATGCCCGCCAGCGCCAGCATGCGCGCGTCCATGGAATCGGTCATCGAATGGGGTCCTCGTGTACGGCGGGGGCCTGCTGCGCCAGGCGGCGCTCCAGCGGGGCATCGGTGGTGGCGATCACGGCGCCGCCCAGGCATTCCTCGCCTTGGTACAGCACCAGCGACTGCCCGGGGGTGACGGCGCGCTGCGGGCGCGCGAAGCGGACCGACAGGGTGCCGTCGTCGCCGACCTCGACCGTGCAGGGGTCGTCGGCCTGGCGGTAGCGGGTCTGCGCGGTGCACTCGAAGCGCCGTGCCGGCGGCGCACCGGCGATCCAGTGGGCGGCCTCGGACTGCAGCCCGTTGGCCATCAGGTAGGGGCTGTCGCGGTCCTGGTCGACGTACAGCACGTTGCGGGCGACGTCCTTGCCGACCACGTACCACGGCGCCGCGGCGCGGCCGCGCACCCCGCCGATGTTCAGGCCCTCGCGCTGACCCAGGGTGAAGTAGAACACCCCCGGATGCTCGGCCACGACCTGCTCGTGCGGGTCGCGGATCTCGCCGCGCCGCGCCGGCAGGTAGCGGCCAAGGAATTCGCGGAAATCGCGTTCGCCGATGAAGCAGATGCCGGTGGAATCCTTCTTGGCGTGGGTCGGCAGGCCGGCTTCGCGGGCGATGCGGCGCACCTGTTCCTTGGGCAGTTCGCCGACCGGGAACAGGGTCGCGGCCAGTTGCGCCTGGCCCAGCTGGTGCAGGAAGTAGCTCTGGTCCTTGTTGCGGTCCAGCCCGCGCAGCAGCCGCCAGTGGCCGCCGAGGCTGTCCACCCGCGCATAGTGGCCGGTGGCGATGCGCTCGGCGCCAAGCTCGCGCGCCGCGTCCAGGAAATGCTTGAACTTGACCTCGCGGTTGCACAGCACGTCCGGGTTGGGCGTGCGCCCGGCGGCGTATTCGGCCAGGAAGTGCGCGAACACGCCTTGCCAGTACTCCTGCGAAAAGTCGCGGAAATGGAAGGGGATGCCCAGTCGCCCGCACACCGCCACCGCATCGCGGCGGTCGTCGTCGGCACGGCAGTCGCCGCTGCCGTCGTCGGCCCAGTTCTGCATGAACAGGCCGGACACCGCCGCGCCCTGCTGGACCAGCTGCCAGGCCGCCACCGACGAATCCACGCCGCCGGAGACCCCGACCATGACCGCTGCGCCGCTCATGCCACCTGCCGCAGCAGATCCAGCGGGTAGCGGCGCCCGGCCAGGTAGTCGGCCACCACCTGCCATACCAGCGGGCTGCGCCAGCGCGGCGCTTCGGCCTCCAGTTCGGCCGGGGTCATCCACAGCGCGCGCACGATGCCAGTGTCCAGCGGCCGCTGCGCATCGTGCGCGACCGGATCGGCGGCGAAGGCGAAGCGTAGGTAGTGGCGGCCGGTGTCGGCCTTCCACTGGTAGGCGCCGATGAACGCGGTCGGCTGCACCTGCCAGCCGGTTTCCTCCAGCGTCTCGCGCACCGCGGCCTCGATCAGGCGCTCGTCCGGCTCCAGGTGGCCGGCCGGCTGGTTCAACACCAGCGCACCGGCGATGGCTTCCTCGACCTGCAGCAGGCGCCCGTCGCGCACCACCACCGTGGCCACGGTCACGTCCGGCTGCCAGGGTTCCGCGGCCGCCGTCATCAGAACAGGTCCTTGCCGCCGTTCAGTTCGGCGTCCATCGCATCGGCGCCGCGCGCGGCCGCCTCCAGCGCCTCGCGCAGCGCCGCATCGTCGGCATCGGCGGGGATCTTGACCACGAACACCGCCGTGCCGCCCTGGCGCACCCAGCCGCCGAGGATGTCCGACTGCGCGTCCTCCAGCAGCCGGTTGGCGACCTTGTCGGGCAGGCTGTCGCCCTGCGCCTGGTAGGCCGGCGACCACACCTCGCGGATGCGGTAGCTGCCGAAGGTCTCCACCGGCGAGCGCACGTAGGTGAGCTGCTTGCGCTCCTGCCCGTGGTCGCGCAGGCCGAACAGCACCTGGTAGTCGCCGTCTTCGTCCGCCTGTACGTCGTAGCCCAGCGCCTGCAGGCGCTTGCCCAGCGCCGCATCCGGCGTCTCGGCGGCGGCCGGCAGGGCGGCGGCGAGCAGCGCGGCGAGCAGCGGAAGCTTGGGGAACATCGTCGAATGCATGCGGAGCGCCATCGAAAGGAGGGGAATTGTGCGGGCAGGGCCGGCGATCGTCCAATCCTGGCCGGCGGCCCCCGTATATAATGGGCGGATGCCCCGCAAGAATTCCCCCGAGCACGATCATGGCGTCATGGTGGAGACCGGCAAGCCGGAAGTCGCCCGCCCGCCCATGTATCAGGTGCTGCTGCTGAACGACGACTACACCCCGATGGACTTCGTGGTGACCGTGCTGCAGCAGTTCTTCTCCCTGGACCTGGAGCGCGCCACCCAGGTGATGCTGCACGTGCATACCCGCGGCCGCGGGGTGTGCGGGGTCTATACCCGCGAGGTGGCTGAATCCAAGGTAGCTCAGGTGAACGAGTTCTCGCGGATGAACCAACATCCCCTGTTGTGCACGATGGAAAAAGCCTGATAGTGGGAGGCGTCGGTCACCGGTTTGCCCGGACTAACGCGGTGTGAACACACTGATCCGATAGGGTTGTGGAAATTCGCAACTCAAGCCACATATTGTCGGCAACAGACGTCGGAGTACACCATGTTCAGCAAAGATCTCGAGCAGACCATCGGCCAGTGCTACAAGCGCGCCCGGGAAGCCCGTCATGAGTTCATGACGGTGGAGCACCTGCTGTTGGCATTGCTCGACAATCCCTCCGCCCAGGCCGTGCTCAAGGCCTGCGGCGCCGACGTCGACCGCCTGCGCGGCGACCTGGAACAGGCCATCGAAGCCTCGGTGGCGCGCCTGGCCGACGACGATGGCCGCGACACCCAGCCCACCCTTGGCTTCCAGCGGGTGCTGCAGCGGGCGGTCTACCACGTGCAGTCCTCGGGCAAGAAGGAGGTCAGCGGCGCCAACGTGCTGGTGGCGATCTTCGGCGAGAAGGACTCGCATGCGGTGTACTTCCTGAACCAGCAGGACATCACCCGCCTGGACATCGTCAACTACCTGTCCCATGGCATCGCCAAGATGGGTGAGGACGGCGAGCACGCCGCGCCGTCCGACGGCGAGCCCAAGGGCGAGGCGGGCGAGGGCGAGCCCAAGGGCGACGCACTGGCCGAGTACGCCACCAATCTGAACGAGCAGGCCCGCAATGGCCGCATCGATCCGCTGGTGGGCCGCGCCGACGAGATCGAGCGCACCATCCAGGTGCTGTGCCGCCGCCGCAAGAACAACCCGCTGTACGTGGGCGAGGCCGGCGTCGGCAAGACCGCCATCGCCGAGGGCCTGGCCAAGCGCATCGTCGAGGGCACGGTGCCTGAGGTGCTGGCCGACGCGGTGATCTTCTCGCTCGACCTGGGCGCGCTGATCGCCGGCACCAAGTACCGCGGCGACTTCGAGAAGCGCCTGAAGGGCGTGCTGACCTCGTTGAAGAAGGTGCCCAACGCGGTGCTGTTCATCGACGAGATCCACACCATCATCGGCGCCGGCTCCGCCTCCGGCGGCACCATGGACGCCTCCAACCTGATCAAGCCGGCGCTGTCTTCGGGCGAGCTGCGCTGCATCGGCTCGACCACGTTCCAGGAGTATCGCGGCATCTTCGAGAAGGACCGCGCCCTGGCGCGGCGCTTCCAGAAGATCGACATCGTCGAGCCGACCGTGGGCGAGACCTTCGAGATCCTGCAGGGCCTCAAGCCCAAGTACGAGGCGCACCACGGCGTGACCTACGCCGACGACGCGTTGCAGGCGGCGGTGGACCTGTCGGTCAAGCACATCGGCGACCGGTTGCTGCCGGACAAGGCGATCGACGTGATCGACGAGGCCGGCGCGCGCCAGCGGCTGCTGCCGGAAGGCCAGCGCAAGGAACTGATCGACATCGAGGAGATCGAGACCATCGTCGCCAAGATGGCGCGGATCCCGGCCAAGCAGGTCAGCGCCACCGACAAGGACGTGCTGCAGCACCTGGAGCGCAACCTGAAGATGGTGATCTTCGGCCAGGATCCGGCGATCGAGACGCTGGCCTCGTCGATCAAGCTGGCGCGCTCGGGCCTGGCCAATCCGGAAAAGCCGATCGGCAACTTCCTGTTCGCCGGCCCCACCGGCGTGGGCAAGACCGAGGTCACCAAGCAGCTGGCGCTGCAACTGGGCATCGAGCTGGTGCGCTTCGACATGTCCGAGTACATGGAGCCGCATTCGATCAGCCGCCTGATCGGCGCGCCCCCGGGCTACGTCGGCTTCGACCAGGGCGGCCTGCTGACCGAGAAGATCGTCA
Source organism: Xanthomonas sp. SHU 166 (assembly GCF_000364685.1). Taxonomy (NCBI): domain Bacteria; kingdom Pseudomonadati; phylum Pseudomonadota; class Gammaproteobacteria; order Lysobacterales; family Lysobacteraceae; genus Xanthomonas; species Xanthomonas sp. SHU 166. The sequence goes on along the minus strand of NZ_AQOJ01000788.1, from coordinate 6,666 downwards.
AGACCCCGCACTGCGTGCTGCTGCTGGACGAGGTGGAGAAGGCGCACCCGGACATCTTCAACATCCTGTTGCAGGTCATGGACCGCGGCGTGCTCACCGACACCAACGGGCGCGAGGCCAACTTCAAGAACGTGATCCTGGTGATGACCACCAATGCCGGTGCCACCCAGGCCTCGCGGCGCTCGATCGGCTTCACCCAGCAGGACCACTCCACCGATGCGATGGAGATCATCCGCCGCAGCTTCACCCCGGAGTTCCGCAACCGCCTGGACGCGGTGGTGCAGTTCCAGCCGCTGGCCTTCAGCCACATCCTGCGCGTGGTCGACAAGTTCGTGATCGAGCTGGAGATGCTGCTGCAGGAGAAGCACGTGTCGCTGTCTGCGACCCCGACCGCGCGCGACTGGCTGGCCCAGCACGGTTTCGACCCGCTGATGGGCGCGCGGCCGATGGCACGGGTGATCCAGGACAAGGTCAAGCGCCCGCTGGCCGACGAGTTGCTGTTCGGCAAGCTGGTCAACGGCGGCCGCGTCACCATCGACGTGCGCGACGGCGAGCTGGTGGTCGATACCCAGGCCGAGCCGGAGCGCCTGCTGCCGGCCACGGTGGACTGAGGCCGGGCCGACAGGCACGACGAAAGGCGGCTGCAGAGGCTGCAGCCGCCTGGCGAGGTCACCGTCGTTCCACCGTTGCAGACGCGAAAGGCGGCCGTTGGCCGCCTTCTTCATGTCCGCCCGGGGCGGATTACTTCATGCGGTAGGTGATGCGACCCTTGGTCAGGTCGTACGGGGTCATTTCGACCTTCACCCGGTCGCCGGTCAGGATGCGGATGTAGTTCTTGCGCATGCGGCCGGAGATGTGGGCGATGATTTCGTGCCCGTTTTCCAGCTTGACCCGGAACGTGGTATTGGGCAACGTCTCGCTGACGGTGCCTTCGAATTCGATGGAGTCGTCTTTCGACATGTAATCCTGTGCGATTCGGAACGGCCAAAGGCCTGAAGAGCGAGGATTTTACTCGCCTGGGCCGCGCCATGCAAAGTTTGCGTTAATCCCGCTCAGCCCTGGGCCAGTTCCGCGGCCGCCAGGGTGCCGAAGCGCAGCGTCCACGGCGCGGTCTCGGCAGTCGCCGCCACCAGCGGCGCGATGGTGTCCAGGAACCGCGCACGCGGCCAGCGCTCGGCGCCCAGGCTGAGCAGGTGGTCGTTCTCCACCTGCGCGTCGATCAGCGGCCAGCCCCAGCCGTGCAGGCGCCGCGCCAGTGCCGCCAGCGCGACCTTGGAGCCGCCGCTGCGCGCACTGAACATGCTCTCGCCGAAGAACATGCGCCCGATCGCCACTCCATAGATGCCGCCGACCAGCTCGTCGCCGTCGAACACTTCCACCGAATGTGCGTGGCCGGCCTGGTGCAGGGCCAGATAGGCGTCGCGCATCGGCGCGGTGATCCAGGTGCCGTCCTGGCCGCGGCGGGGGAGTTGCGCGCAGGCATCGATGACCTGGGCGAAGGCGGTGTCGGCGCGCACGGTCCACGGACAGCGGCGCAGGCTGCGGCGGAAGCGCGAGGACAGGCGTACGCCGTCGCTGCGGAACACGGTGCGCGGGTCCGGACTCCACCACAGGATCGGCTCGCTGTCGGAGTACCAGGGGAAGATGCCCTGGGCGTAGGCCGCGAGCAGGCGCGTCGGCGACAGGTCGCCGCCCACCGCGAGCAGGCCGTCCGGCTCGCGCAGGGCGCTGGACGGCGGCGGGAACGGGGCGGCGGGATCGGCCGCGAGCAGGACAGGGAGACGACGCATCGCCGGCAGCGTAGCCGATGCCTCAGGCGTCGTGGCGGAACGGCGAGTGGCGCTGCAGCGCCGCCGCGTGCTGGCGCACCTCGGCGCGCTCCTGCGCGCACCACTCGGCCAACGGCAAGCGGAAGCCCGGGTCGGCGATCCAGTGGCGGCTGCGTACCAGCCGCGGCAGGAAGCCGCGGGCGATCTTGTGCTGGCCCTGCGCGCCCGGCTCGAAGCGGGTCAGGCCCTCGCGCAGGCAGTACTCGATGCCTTGGTAGTAGCAGGTCTCGAAGTGCAGGCCGGGCAGGGGCTCGCCGCCCCAGTAGCGGCCGTACAAGGTGTCGCCGCCGCGCAGGCAGAACGCACCGGCCACCGGCGTGCCGTCATGGATGGCGAGGAAGATCAAGAGGTTGCGCGGCATCGTGCGCGCAAGGTGCGAAAAGAAGTTCAGGGTCAGCGCCGGCGAATTGCCGTAGTCGTCGAAGGTGCGCAGATAGAAGCCGTACATCGCCTGCAGGTCGGCGGCGCTGGCCTCGTCGCCGTGCAGCACGCGGAAGCCGATGCCGGCGCGCTGCACCTTGGCCCGCTCCTGGCGGATGTTCTTGCGGTGCTTGTGGTCCATCGCGCCCAGGTAATCGTCGAACCCGGTCCAGCCGGCGTCGTTGTGCCACTGGTACTGCACGTCGTTGCGCTCCAGCCAGTCGGCGCCGAACGCGGCGTCCTCGTCGGCGCGGTGGAAGTTGACGTGGGTCGAGGACAGGCCGGTGCGCTCGCTCAGCGCCTGCATGGCCGCGAGCAGTTCCTGCTGCGCCGCCAGGTCGCGGGCGAGCAGCCGCGGCCCGGTCACCGGCGAGTAGGGCACCGCGCACAGCCACTTTGGGAAGTAGTCCTGGCCGTAGCGCGCGTAGGCATGCGCCCAGGCATGGTCGAACACGAATTCACCGTGCGAGTTGCTTTTGACGTAGCCGGGCGCTGCCGCGACCAGCGTCTCACCGTCCCACGCAGTGAGATGCAGCGGACTCCAGCCCCAGTCCGGGCGCAGGCAGCCGTGCTGCTCCAGGCCGGCCAGGAAGGCGTGGGCGACGAAGGGATTGCGACCGTCGTGCAGGGCGTCCCAGTCGGCGGCGGCGACCGCATCGAGCTGGTGCAGCCAGCGGATCCGGCTCATCGCCGGCGCTGCTCGCGGTGGAAGGCGGCGCAGCGGCCGCCGGCGTCACCGGCCGCGCGCGCGGGCGCACGGCCGCTGCCGGCCTGACGCCGGCAGTTCAAGGCGTGCGCGGACTCAGGCACCCTTGTCCAGATAGCGCTCGGCGTCCAGCGCGGCCATGCAGCCGAAGCCGGCCGAGGTGATCGCCTGGCGGTAGTGCTGGTCGGCGACGTCGCCGGCGGCGAACACGCCCGGCACCGAGGTCTCGGTGGCGGCGCCGCCCAGGCCGGAGCGGATCTCCAGGTAGCCGTTGTGCATCGCCAGTTGGCCGTCGAACAGCTGGGTGTTCGGGTGATGGCCGATGGCGACGAAGAAGCCGTGCGCCTCCAGGTCGCGGGTGCTGCCGTCCTGCACCGACTTGACCCGCACGCCGGTGACGCCGGCCTCGTTGCCCAGCACCTCGTCCACCTGGTGATGCCAGACGGTCTCGATCTTGCCGGCGGCGACCTTGGCGAACAGCTTGTCCTGCATGATCTTTTCCGCGCGCAGGGTGTCGCGGCGGTGCACCAGATAGACCTTGCGGGCGATGTTGGACAGGTACAGCGCCTCTTCCACGGCGGTGTTGCCGCCGCCGACCACGACCACGTCCTGGTCCTTGTAGAAGAAGCCGTCGCAGGTGGCGCACGCGGACACGCCGCGGCCCTTGAACGCCTCTTCCGAGGGGATGCCCAGGTACTTGGCGGTGGCGCCGGTGGCGATGATCAGTGCGTCGCAGGTGTAGTCGCCGCTGTCGCCGCTGAGCCGGAACGGGCGCTGCGACAGGTCGGCGGTGTGGATGTGGTCGAAGATCACCTCGGTCTCGAAGCGCTCGGCATGCGCCTGCATGCGCGCCATCAGGTCCGGGCCCATCAGGCCGTGCGGGTCGCCGGGCCAGTTGTCGACCTCGGTGGTGGTCATCAGCTGGCCGCCCTGCTGCAGGCCGGTGATCACCACCGGCTTGAGATTGGCGCGCGCGGCGTAGACCGCGGCGGTCCAGCCGGCCGGGCCGGAACCCAGGATCAGCAGGCGGGAATGCTTGGCGGAATTGGCGGCAGAGGGGCTCATGTATACTCGCGAACAGGGTGAAATGGCGGCGGAAACGCGGCATTGCGCGGGTTCCGGCGAAGGCGCATAGAGTGGCGGCCGGCCTGGAACGAATCAAGCCGCGTGGCGGAAACGCTGCGGCCCGCGGCGACAGACTTCGGGTTTCGCGCGTCGTTGCCCGCCTCGATCGGGCGCTGCCAGCATCGGCCTGCGCAAGTCCGGACGATTCAGGTGCCGACTGCTGAAATGCAAGGGCGAGTCGTTTATTATCAATCACTAACGATGCATTTCTAAGGTCTGGTCATAGCGTGGCGAAGCAGGTTCCGGAACGCGGCAAAACCCAGGGCGCCAACGCGGCGGCACGCAAGCAGGGCGCCGCGCCCAACCCACGCCGGCAGAAGCTGTGGCGCGATCTGGCGCTGATCGCGATCGCGCCGCTGCTGCTGTACCTGCTGGCCAGCCTGGCCACGTATTCGGCGACCGATCCGGGCTGGTCGCATACCGGCAGCGTGGTCGCGCCGGTGCACAACATGGGCGGCAAGTTCGGCGCCTGGATCGCCGACGTGCTGCTGCAACTGTTCGGCTACGTGGCCTTCCTGCTGCCGGTGGTGATCGGCGCGATCTCCTGGATCGCGCTGTTCGGCATGGACCAGGACGGCGATGGCGAGGCCGATCTCGGCCCGGCGCTGCGCCTGGTCGGCATCGTCGGCTTCCTGATCGCCGCCACCGGGCTGCTGCACCTGCGCCTGTTCGCCGGCGACGTGGCCGGCGCCGGCGGCATCCTCGGCAAGCTGGTCGGCAATTCGCTGGGCGCCGGGTTCGGCGCGCTCGGCGCCAACCTGTTCGTGCTGGTATTGCTGCTGGTGTCGGTGACCCTGGCCACCGGGCTGTCCTGGTTCGCGGTGATGGAGCGCATCGGCAAGGCGGTGATGACCCTGCCGGCGCTGGCGCGCCGCGGCACCCAGCAGGCCAACGAATGGCAGCAGACCCGCGCCATGCGCGAGGAGCGCGAGGAAGTGCGCAAGGTCGACGCGGTGCAGCGCGCCAAGCGCGAGCCGGTCAAGATCGAGCCGCCGCCGGCGCCGGTGGTGGAGAAGAGCGAGCGGGCCAAGCGCGAGCAGCAGATCCCGCTGTTCCATGGCACCGGCAGCGACCCGTCCGGGGTGCCGCCGCTGGCCCTGCTGGACGACCCCAAGCCGCAGGCCAAGGGCTATTCCGAGGAGACCCTGGAAACCCTGTCGCGGCAGATCGAGTTCAAGCTCAAGGATTTCCGCATCGAGGCGCAGGTGGTCGGCGCCTATCCGGGTCCGGTCATCACCCGCTTCGAGATCGAACCGGCGCCGGGGATCAAGGTCAGCCAGATCAGTTCGCTGGACAAGGACATCGCCCGCGGCCTGTCGGTGAAGTCGGTGCGCGTGGTCGACGTGATCCCGGGCAAGTCGGTGATCGGCCTGGAGATCCCCAACGTCAGCCGCGAGATGATCTATCTCAGCGAGCTGCTGCGCTCCAAGGAATACGACAAGTCGGCCAGCCCGCTGACCCTGGCCCTGGGCAAGGACATTGCCGGGCGCCCGACCGTGGCCGACCTGGCGCGCATGCCGCACCTGCTGGTCGCCGGCACCACCGGCTCGGGCAAGTCGGTGGCGGTCAACGCGATGGTGCTGAGCCTGCTGTACAAGGCCTCGGCCAAGGATCTGCGGATGCTGATGATCGACCCGAAGATGCTCGAACTGAGCGTCTACCAGGGCATCCCGCATCTGCTGGCGCCGGTGGTCACCGACATGAAGGAGGCCGCCAACGGCCTGCGCTGGTGCGTGGCGGAGATGGAGCGCCGCTACAAGCTGATGAGCGCGGTCGGCGTGCGCAACCTGGCCGGCTTCAACAAGAAGGTCAAGGACGCGCAGGACGCCGGGCAGCCGCTGATGGACCCGCTGTTCAAGCCCAACCCGGACCTGGCCGAGGCGCCGCGGCCGCTGGACACGCTGCCGTTCATCGTCATCTTCATCGACGAATTCGCCGACATGATGATGATCGTCGGCAAGAAGGTCGAAGAGCTGATCGCGCGCCTGGCGCAGAAGGCCCGCGCCGCCGGCATCCACCTGATCCTGGCCACCCAGCGCCCGTCGGTGGACGTGATCACCGGCCTGATCAAGGCCAATATCCCGACCCGCATCGCCTTCCAGGTCAGCTCCAAGATCGACTCGCGCACCATCCTCGACCAGTCCGGCGCCGAGACCCTGCTGGGCCACGGCGACATGCTGTACCTGCCGCCGGGCACGGCGATGCCGGACCGCGTGCACGGCGCCTTCGTCAGCGACGAGGAAGTGCACCGGGTGGTCGAGCACCTCAAGGCCAGCGGCCCGGCCGACTACATTGAGGGCGTGCTCGACGAAGTGCAGACCATGGGCGACGGCACCGTGATCGGCGCCACCGGCCTGCCCGAAGCCGGCGGCGGTGGCGGCGACGAATCCGATCCGCTGTACGACGAGGCCCTGCGCATCGTCACCGAGACCCGCCGCGCCTCGATCTCCGGCGTGCAGCGGCGGCTGAAGATCGGCTACAACCGTGCCGCGCGGCTGATCGAGGCGATGGAAGCCGCCGGCGTGGTCAGCCCGCCCGAACACAACGGCGACCGCAGCGTGCTGGCGCCGCCGCCGCCGAAGTGAC
>NZ_AQOJ01000787.1:0-1246 GCF_000364685.1 Xanthomonas sp. SHU 166 | reverse complement strand
GGCTCCAGCCGCACCGGCCATGCCCAATGCGCCGGCCGCGGCAGCGGCCCCCGCCGCCAATGCCGGCCCCGCCAAGGCCGCCGGCGCACGCGGCGAAGGCGGCTCGATCCGCGTCGACGCCGACAAGCTCGACCGCATGATCGACCTGGTCGGCGAGCTGATCATCGCGGTCGCCAGCACCGGCGCCAACGCGCAGCGCACCGGCGATGCGCAGTTGCTGGAATCCACCTCGATCCTCGCCGGCCTGGTCGAAGAGGTGCGCGAAAGCGCGCTGCAACTGCGCATGGTCAAGATCGGCGGCACCTTCAGCCGCTTCCACCGCGTGGTCCACGACGTGGCCCGCGAACTGGGCAAGGACATCGCGCTGGTGGTCAATGGCGAGGACACCGAGCTGGACAAGTCGGTGGTGGAGAAGATCGCCGATCCGCTGACCCACCTGGTGCGCAACGCCATGGATCACGGCATCGAACCGGCCGAGGTGCGCCAGGCGCGCGGCAAGCCGGTGCGCGGCACGGTGCGGCTCAATGCCTTCCACGATTCCGGCAGCATCGTCATCCAGATCAGCGACGACGGCGGCGGCCTCAACCGCGACCGGATCCTGGCCAAGGCGCTGGAGCGCGGCCTGATCGAACCCGGCCGCCAGCTCTCCGACCGCGAAGTGTTCGCGCTGATCTTCGAGCCGGGCTTCTCCACCGCCGAGAAGGTCACCAACCTGTCCGGCCGCGGCGTCGGCATGGACGTGGTCAAGCGCAACATCGCCGCGCTGCGCGGCAGCGTCGACATCAGCAGCCAGCAGGACGTCGGCACCACCATCTCGGTGCGGCTGCCGCTGACCCTGGCAATCATCAACGGCTTCCAGGTCGGGGTCGGCAAGTCGGTGTTCGTGGTGCCGCTGGACGTGGTCGAGGAATGCGTGGAGTTCGCACCGAACTACCAGAGCGAGTACATCGACCTGCGCGGCAACGTGCTGCCCTACGTGCGCCTGCGCTCGCTGTTCGCCATCGCCGGCGCGCCGCCGGCGCGCGAGAGCATCGTGGTGATCCGCCAGGGCTCGCAGCGGTTCGGCCTGGTGGTCGACACCCTGCTGGGCGAGTGGCAGACCGTGATCAAGCCGCTCTCCAAGGTCTTCGCCCAGGTCAAGGGCATCAGCGGCTCCAGCATCCTCGGCAGCGGCGGGGTCGCGCTGATCCTGGACGTGCCGTCGCTCATCGGCCAGTTGCAACCCGGCACCGAATCGCTGGCGGCC
>NZ_AQOJ01000786.1:0-13759 GCF_000364685.1 Xanthomonas sp. SHU 166 | reverse complement strand
CCTCGACCCCGCGCGCGGCCAGCGCCAGCGCCGTGGCGCAGCCGGCCGCGCCGCCGCCGACGATGGCGACGGCGCAGCGGTCGTGCGCGCTCATCGGCGTGTCCCGTCCAGAGACGTCCATATGCTCCCGAGGTGCGTGCTCATCACACCTTCGGATCGACCGGCATGTTCGCCATCGGCCACGGCGCCACGAACTCCTGGCCCGGATCGAACTGGCTCGCCACTTCGAGGAACAGCTCGGCCGGGTACGGCGGCTTGCCGGAAACCTGCGCGATCTGCGCGCCACTGATGACGAAGCCCACCTTGGACCAGTTGGCAACGAAGTCCGCGTACGCCTGGAAGCGTCCGGCCCTGGTCGGATACGGACTGTCGGTGCCTTCGCCACGCACCGAATAGACCTGCGGCCCCAGGTACCAGGTGTCGTCGTCGGGGTCGACCTGGCACAGCGCCGCCGGGTAGACCGCGAACGGCCGCTCGGCCGGCCACGACCAGAACAGGGTGTTGTTCGGATTGACGGTCTGCTGCCCCGGATTGGGATCGGGCAGATGGGTGGCGCAGGAGTTGTAGTCGGTGTGCCAGGGCACCGACATGAACTTGGACAGGTCGCCCGGCTCCACCAGGTGCTGCTGCAGCGGCACATAGCCGAAGCTCAGGAACGCGCTGCCCTGATTCGCTTTGCTGTAGTCCAGCGGCGCCTGGTTGATGCGGAACGGTCCGCAATCCTGGGCCTTCCAGTCCTGCACGTAGAGGTTCACGTCGCGGATCGGGAACGACACCTCGATGCCCGGGCTGTAGCGGCCGCCGAGGCAGTTCTGCAGGGTGACGCGGTCCAGCGCTTCGCCAGGGCCCAGCACAGGTGCGCCGCCCTGCACGTAGTTCTTGCCGTGCCACTGGCTCAGCAGGAAGTATTGGGTGGAACTGACGCTGAGAAAGCTCTTCTGCGCATCGCCCAGCGACAGCGGCATCATCGGCGAGCCGGTCTCGGTGTCGGCGGCGGAGGCCGGGTCGCGGATCAGCGTCTTCAGGTTGGGAATCTTCGCGCTCGGATCGTCGGTGGGCTGGATCTGCCCGATCGTGTCGTGCCCCTTGATCGCCGCCGACGGCAGGTTGGTGTTCCAGCGTTGCAGCATCGCCGCGTGGAAGATCGGCTGAATGTCGTCGCTGAAGGACGGCGTGTAGCTGGAGAGGAATTGCCCCTTGTCGTAAAGCGATGGCACCAGTTGCAGTTCGCGCACCCACACGTCGTAGACGTCGTCCCAGGTGGACACCACGTTACGGGTCTGCGGCGCATAGCCCGGATCGCCGGTGACGTACCAGGCACCCTGCACGCTGGCGGTGGATCCGTCGTTGAAGATCAGCACGGCATTGACCGGGCCATCGGCCGCGTCGTCGTACCACAGGCCGTTCTCGGTCGCGTCCTCCAGCGGCGGATAACTGCCATCGGCCCCGATCACTGCCGAGGTGCGGGCGAAGCCGCCGGCCACGATCAGCGCACCGTTGGCCTCCACGCGCATGTCGCCCAACGAATCGAGTTTGCCGAGCGGTTCGTGCAGCGTATGGAACATCGAGGGAAAGCTGACCGGATAGGCCGGCTGGGGGTGGATCGTGCCGCTGGCATCGGCGTAGCTGGCGGTGCTGGTCATGTCGAAGCCAACCACGGCGCTGCCCGCCGCGGCGGCGCTGAGCGCGCGCGGTCCTGCATCGATCACCAACTGCCGCAACCGTGTCGGATCGTTGGGATCGCTGGGATTTGCGGCATCGGGATAGTTCGGGTTGCGCAGTTCCAGCAGCCCGGGCTCCTCGTAGGCGCCGATGCCGCGAAACTGGCCGCCCTGGCTCACCGTCGAATAGTTGTTGAGCTTCTTGTTGGCCAGATGCACGGTCCACACAATGTCCTTGACCGTCTTGCCGTCGATCGTGCTGCCGACGTCCACGCGCACGCCGCCGCCATTGGGATAGCTGCCGGAACTGCCGCTGGGATAGGCATAGATGTGGAAGCGCGCGGCCTGGCGCTTGACGTTGCCGGCGGCGTCGCGGAACTGCTCGGCGGTGATCGGCGTGGACTCGGTGCCGGGCTGCACCGGCAGCCCGCCCATCAGCCCGTCGGCACCGCGGGTGCCGGCCGCGGTCACCGGTGCGAGATAGAACTCCTGGCTGTCGCCAACGCGGCCGATGCCGATTGCCGGATGCACGCGAAACACGTTGCTGGTCATGGTGACTTGCTCCTGATCCGGATGAGAGGGGCGCGCCTCAGCGCGGCGTGGCCGGCCGCGCCGCCGGCGGTGCCTTCTGCGGCAACTGCGCCTGGAAGTAGTCGTTGATCACCACATGGCTGATGTTGACGTTCAGCCCCGGCAACGACTGCGCGCGCGGATCGGGCGAAATCACCTGGGTGGTGTTGTGGCAGGCGAAGCAGTTGTTCTGCGTGCTCTGCACCTGGGTGAAGGTCTCGATGGTGGAATTGGACAGCTTGATCGAGCCGGTGAGCAGCGGCGGCGCACCTTCGGGTGTCGGCGAGGGAATGCATTCCAGGGCCGAACCCGGCTGGAACGTGCAGTTGGGCGCCAACGCATCCTTGGCCACGAACCAGATCGCACCGACCTCGAAGTAGTTCTTCCACACGTCGTTCAACTGGCTCTGCACCGAGGTGTTCATCGACTGGATGTTGGCGATGTTGCAGTCCTGGCCGCTCGGGCACGGCTTCTGTCCGCCGTACGGCACCATGCGGCAGACCTGGGTCACCGGACTCAGGGTCTGCGTCTGCGCGTTCAAGGTCAGCGCACCGGCACCGGCGGCGTTGACGTTGCACTGTTCGATCGGGGTACCGGCCTTGTAGAAGGTCCAGTCCTTGTCGGAGACGGGCTGGCCCGGATTGAGCGACGTGTCCACATCCGGCGCATTGTCGCGGTGCTCGAACGTGGCCCAGATCATTTCCGGATGGCCGGCGACGGTGCCGCCGATGTGGAAGCCGACCAGCGCCACGGTCTGGGTTTCGGTATCGCCGGTGGCGACGATCTTGCCCTTGCGCATGCCCAGCTTGGCGATCTGCGCCTGGCGGGTATAGAACGTGGATACGTCCTCGCCCGGCTGCACCACTTTCCACGCCGCCTTCAGGGTCATGCTGCCGACCGGAAATGCCGCCGTCGGATCGAAGGCGCGCAACGCCTTCGGATCCTGCAGGTGATTGCTGGCGATGAACTGGCCGAACACGTCGTTGGAATGGATCGAGTAATAGACCGCGCGTCCATGCCGATCCACCAGCACGCCATCCGGCCCGGCCTGATCGATCAGTTCCACCGTGCGCGCCTGCTGCGAGCGGCCGATCAACGGATCGAGGACGCCGTCGGCCACGCCGCCAATGCCATCGCTGGACATGCTGAGGAAGCGCGGCTGCCCGCCCACGTCCTGGGTCAGCCACAGGAACGTATTCCACGACCACTGATGGAACTCGCAATTGCTGCTGGACTGGAAGCCGGCCGAATCCGGTGCCGGCGTCTGCGCATGCGGGAACCACGAGGGCGCTGGCGCCGCCGGTGGCGCGCAGCTCGATGCGCTCGGCATCGGCCCCGGCCCGGCCCCGGGTGCAGGTGTCGGCGTGACTGTCCCGCCACCGCTGCCGGGCTTCGATCCCGACCCAGGATTCACGGCAGAGCACGCCGCGACCACTACACAGACCAATGCCGCGAATCCCATCGCACGTTTCATCGCACTGCCCCTCGTTCCGTGGAAAAGCTGTAAGCGCCGGCATCCGTCGCGGCACGCCGGACAGGCAGCACCGCGCCGCCGCGCAGGCGCGGCGTCGAACATCGTGGTGAACGTCATGCAGATGTGATCGCGCTCCCCGCGATCGCCTTGCGCCGTCCGTGCGCACTCATCCTTTCTTAGACAGCAGCATGCGCTGCGTCACACTTGGACAGCAAGGCTGTTTCGTAGACACCGCGGAGATTCCGTAGACAGTTACCGTCATGCACGGGCGATGCCGTGCCCAGCACAGTGCAGCGGCACGCCGATGGACGGCGGGCATTGCATGCATGTCCTGCATGACCAAGCGCAACACGGGCGGATCGCGCGACGTTCGCGCCCCCGCAAGGAACCCCTGCATGCTGCGACGCGCGCGTCGCCGATCGCGCGACGGCGACCGGCGGCGGACCTCACACGCCCATGTAGCGTCCGGCGCGATGGTTGAACATCAGCACCAGGCTCAGCACCACCGCGCCGATCGCCGAGTACAGCACCTGTTGCGGCGCCAGCAGCCAGAACGCCACCGCCATCAGCGCCGCGTCGAAGCTCATCTGCACCTTGCCCGCGCTCCAGCCGCGGCTGCGCTGCAGGTAGACCGCGAGGATGCCGACGCCGCCGAGGCTGGCGCGGTGGCGGATGAAGAACAGGATGCCGAGCCCGACCAGCGCGCCGCCGACCAGCGCCGAGAACAGCGGCGTCATCGTCGCCCATTGCGCCCAGCGCGGCAGCAGGTCGGTCAGCAGGCCGCAGGCGGCGACCGCGACGAACGTCTTGAGGGTGAATTCCCAGCCCATGCGCCGCACCGCCAGCCAGTAGAACGGCAGGTTGACCAGCACGAACATCAGGCCGAAGTTCCAGCCCAGCGCGTAGTGCAACAGGAAGGCCACGCCGGCCATGCCGCCGATCATCAGCCCGCCATGGGCGAACACCGCCAGCCCCAGCGAGGCCACCAGGGTCGCCAGCAGCATGCCCTGCACGTCCTCGGCCACGCTGTGGCGCAGCGCGCGCGCATCCTGCACGGTGCCGGCCGAATCCGGCGGCGGGGTCAGTGGTCCAGCGGTGACGACGGTGCCGTCGTCGGGCAATGGGTCCAGGTCCGGACGCAGATCGGAATCGGGAAGGCTCACGGGAGGGGGCACAGCGTGGGGGGCGGTATTAGACACCAGGCGGGTGGTGGTTGCATATGAAACTTTGAAGACTCGCAACGGATCGTCCCTGCCGCGTGTCGACGCCGGATGCCGACCCTGTGGCCTCCCCGATTCCGCCTGGCGTTCGTGACCTATCGCTGCGGCAGATCGATGTCGATGGAGTGGCCGATGGTCACCGCCCTCATCATCGTGATCATCACCAGCAGCGCGAACGGCCCGGCAATCGCCAGCCACGCCCAGGTCCAGGCAGTGAAGCGCTCGGCCGCGCTCTGCGGCAATCCGCGCGTCTGCTTGAACCGCGCCAGGCGCTGGTTGACCAGCACGACCGGCGTCCACGTCAGCAGCGTCAACAGCGACAATGCGGAGGGCCACACGCCGAGCAGGCTCAGGCAGACATAGGCCAACGCCGGCCCCAGCCAGCCGACCAGTGCGCCACGCTGCGCGCCGATGATGCGTTCCAGCCCGCGAAAGCAGGCGAATACCCAAAGCAGCGAGAACACCGAGCGCCACACCGGCGAGATGCGTCGTCGCCCGGACAGCAGGCGCAAGGCGCGCCAGTTGCGGTAGAACCAGTACAGCGCATACCAGCCGAAGCTGGTCGCGCACAGCAGCGCCAGCTTGGCCGCCGAGGGCGCGAACAGCGTGGACAGCGGGTCGGCGGGTGCCGCAGCGGCCGCGGTGTCAGGCAGCGCGGCGACCGGGGCGGCGTAGGGGTTGTCGGTTTGCATGGCTCGCATTCTGGCGCACCGTCCCCTCATCCGCCTCTTTGGGGCACCTTCTCCCGGTGGGAGAAGGAACAGCTAAAGCCCCTCTCCCACCGGGGCGACAGGGTGCGGCCTGCGCGCCACTGGCGCGCGCCCGCTGGAGCGCCCGCGCCGCACGCGCGGGCCGGGGCGTGGAGCGGGGGTTGGGGTGAGGGTACGGCGCGGAGCGTCTCGCAGCGCCAGGACGCACGAGGCTCCGCCCGCACCCTCATCCGCCCCTTCGGGGCACCTTCTCCCGAGGGGAGAAGGAACAGCTAAAGCCCCTCTCCCCTCGGGAGAGGGGTTGGGGTGAGGGTACGGCGCGAAGCGTCCCGCCGAACCAAGACCACGAGGCTTCGCCCTCCCCTCATCCGCCCCTGCTGGCAACTCCTCCCGACGGGACAAGCGGAACCCTCAGCGCACAGCCACCGCGCGGCGCTGCCGCTTGTCCGCGTACATCTCTGCATCGGCGCGTTCGAGAAGCTCCTCCAGCGCCTCCGCGTCCAGATCCCGGCGGTGGCACAGGGCCAGGCCGAAGCTGGCCGACAGTACGGTCGCGAATCCGTCGTCGTCGCCGGGCTTGGCAAGCGCACCGCGCAACGCGTCGATCAGCCCCTGCGCCCTCTCCGGCGTGGTCAGCGGCAGGTAGAGCGCGAACTCGTCCCCGCCCCGGCGCCCCAGCAACTGGCCCGGCCGCAGGCAGCGCCGGCAGCGCTTGACGAAGGCACGCAGCGCCGCATCCCCGGCGGCGTGTCCGAACTGGTCGTTGATCGCCTTGAGGTTGTCCATGTCGGCGACGATCACCGCCAGCGGACGCGGGTCCTGCGCGGCCACTTGCAGATCGTTGAGCACCTGCTCCAGGAATCCGGTGCGCGACAGCGCCGCGGTCACCGGATCGCGCACCAGCGCATGGCGCAGCCGCGTGTTGTCGGCATAGAGCCCGGGGACGGCCAGGCCGAAGTAGCTGTTCGCCGCCAGGCTGATCATGGCGAACTGCAGCGCGAGCGCCTGCGCCTCGAGCCGCAGCAACGGCGTGGTCACGGCGATCAGCAGGCTGAAGGCCGCGATCGCCACCAGCGCCTGCAGCATCCCGTGGGTATGCACGATCCACAACTGGATCACCACCACCACGAACAGCGCGAACACCACGGCCGGCTGCCGCGGCAACGCCGCCGCCAGCGCCATCACCACCAGGGTGACGCCGAGCAGCAACGCGAGCTTCACCAGGTAGGCAGAGACGCTTCCGGCCGGCGCGACCATCCCCGACAGGCGCGGGATACCCGGCTGCGGCACGATCTGCAGCCACTCGGCCAGGCGCAGCACCCCGACGATCGCCAGCGGGCCGAGCGCCAGCAGGCCGGCGTAGTCGCCGATCGCCCACGGGATCAACTGCGCCAGCATGCTCGGCAAGTCGATCGCGCCGGTGACGGCCAGCCCCGCGCCGCCCAGGCAGGCAGACAGCAGCGACGCCACACCGCCCCCCAGGATGAAGCAGGTCACCACACGTGGCAGGCTGCTCGAGGACACCCCACGGCCGACCAGGCGCAGCAGCCAGGCCAGCCCACCCCAGACGCAGAACTGCTGGGCGGTGAACAACAGCGCGTATCCCAGCACCGCCCGACCGGGGACCACGGGGTGGCCGCTGGTGCGATAGAAGCTGAGCAGCGTGGCCAGCACGCAGGCGCTGGCGATCGCCGGCGCACCGCGCCAGCCCAGCACCATGAACGTGGCCAGCGTCACCGCCACCGGCGGGAACCACAGGCTCGCATGCGGCTGGTAGTCCAGGACCCGCGCCAACTCGAAGACCGCCAGCCACGCCGCCACCAGCACCACCGACAGCACCAGCAGCGCGCCGGGACGGCGCGGCGCCGCGACGCGCGTACGCAACGGCGCCTCGGCGTCCCGGCCTGTCATCCATCCGACTCCGCGCGGCCACGGCCGATCGCCGAACCGGGGCCGACGAAGGCGGTGACCGAGCCGTCGTCGCTGCCGCCCACCACCACGGTGGCACCACTGTTCAGCCGGATCGGCCAGCTCATGTTGTCCGTGCCATAGGACCAAAGCGCCGTGCCGTCGACCGCGTTCCAGAGGGTGAACCCGCCGGGCGTCCCATCGGGATGGCCATCGGCCAGCCCCAGCCAGCGCCCGTCAGGGTCGAACGCCAGGCAGTTGGGCGAGTGCGCGCTGTGCGCGGTCCACTGCAGCGTCGCAGCGGTGCCGGCATCGGCGTACACGGCGACGACGCCACCGCCCTTGAGATTGCCGGCGATCGCGGCCTTGTTGCCGGCGCGATCGCAGGCCACCCCGTAGATGGTGGTGGCGCCCTCGGGCACCGTCTCGGTCCAGGCCGGCCCGGGCGTTTTCTGGAACGCCGCCACGTCGAACGCGTACAGCGTGCCGTCGCTGGCGCCGGCATAGGCCCTGCGCCCATCGCCGGACAGCACCGCGCCGTGGGTGTAGGCGCCGTTGGGCAACTGCCAGCGCGCCAGGGCCGCCGCTTGTCCGGACGTGATCGAGAACAGGACGATCTCGCCGTGATAGCTGGCCACCAGCCCGGTGGCGCCGTCTGCGGCGATGCCCGTGGCGACCACGGTGTCGCCCTTGCCGCTCAGGGCGATGCACACGGGCGCACCGAAGGACGCGTCGCCCTCGCGGCAGAACAGATAGCCCTGCTCGGCCCCGGCCAGCAACGTTTGCCCACGCGCGTCCAGCGACACCATGTTGCCGCGACCGGGGAGCGCATAGGACAGCAATTCCTTCCCGCCCGAGACCGCCCAGGCACCGATGAAGCCGGCGTACGGTTGCTGGCTCTTCCAGCCGCAGCTGGCCATGGTGCCCCCGTCCCCCGCGACATCGACCCAGTACACGCCCTGCCAGCCTTCGAATTCCTTCTTCAGCAGCAGGTTGCCGGCCCCATCCCAGGCGTAGGTGCCGTAACACCCTTGCTGATCGTTGCCGACGTCGCTGCGCGTGGCAGCAGGCGCGATACGCTCGAAGACCTTGCGCTGCTCGACAGGCACTGCGTCCAGCCCGGACGTCTGCGTCGTATCGCCGTAATCGTGGAAGAAGGTGCCGGCGACGATGACATTGCCATCGTCGGACACCGCCACGGAATTGATGTAGTCGCCGGCATGCGGCTCGTTCGACCAAAGCACTTCAGGCAGTTCGTTCATGGCGGCTTCCCTCCCTTCGGCTGACGCGTCCACGATGGACCGACGACGGACGCTTGATTGAAAACTCGACACCCGCACAGGAACGCGAGACAACTGGCGCGATCCTGGTTCCGCACCGGCGCACCCTGCGGCCGGCCCTGCGCTCGCCCACCAGGCTCAGCGCACCTCGGCGATCTCGACCCCGTCCAGGCCCTGCGCCAGGGTGCGCGCGTCGCCGCCCTGCGCCAGCTTGATGCGCAGGCGCACCTCGTTCTGCGAATCGGCGTGGCGCAGCGCATCCTCGTAGCTGATCTCGCCGGCCTGGTACAGCTCGAACAGGCTCTGGTCGAAGGTCTTCATGCCCAGGTTGGTGGACTCCTTCATCACGTCCTTGAGCTTGTGGATCTCGCCCTCGCGGATGTAGTCCTGCACCAGCGGCGTACCGAGCATGATCTCCATGGCCACGCGGCGGCCCTTGCCGTCCGGGGTCGGGATCAGCTGCTGCGCGACCACGCCGCGCAGGTTCAGCGACAGGTCCATCAGCAGCTGGCTGCGACGGTCCTCGGGGAAGAAGTTGATGACGCGGTCCATCGCCTGGTTGGCGTTGTTGGCGTGCAGGGTGCACAGCACCAGGTGGCCGGTCTCGGCGAAGGAGATGGCATGGTCCATGCCCTCGCGGGTGCGCACCTCGCCGATCATGATCACGTCCGGCGCCTGGCGCAGGGTGTTCTTCAGCGCGTTCTCCCAGCTGTCGGTGTCGATGCCGACCTCGCGCTGGGTGATGATGCAGCCCTCGTGCTTGTGCACGAACTCGATCGGGTCCTCGATGGTGATGATGTGCCCGGTGGAGTTCTGGTTGCGGTAGCCGATCATCGCCGCCAGCGAGGTCGACTTGCCGGTGCCGGTGGCGCCGACGAAGATGATGATGCCGCGCTTGGTCATCGCCAGGGTCTTGATCACCGGCGGCAGGTTCAGCTCGTCCACGCTGGGAATGCGCGTCTCGATCCGGCGCAGCACCATGCCGACCTGGTTGCGCTGGTAGAAGCAGCTGACGCGGAAGCGCCCGACCCCGGCCACGCCGATGGCGAAGTTGCACTCGTGGGTCTTCTCGAACTCCTCGCGCTGCGCCGGCGTCATCACGTTCAGCACCAGGTCGCGGCTCTGCTGCGGGGTCAGCGGCGTCTGCGTGATCGGGGTGATCTTGCCGTGCACCTTGATCGCCGGCGGCATGCCCGAGGTGATGAACAGGTCCGACGCCTTCTGGTGCGCCATCAGTTTCAGGAAGGAGGTGAAGTCGATGGTGCTCATGGTCGGCTCCTTCGGAGCTGAGAATCGGGAATGGAGAATCGGGAATCGCAGCAGCGGGCATCCGGAAGCGGGAAGGATGGGGCGGTTGCTCTTCCCATTCCCGATTCCCTATTCCCGATTCCCGGCCTCACTCGAACAACCGCTTGTCCTTGGCGTACTCGCGGGCCTGGTTGCGGGTGATCAGGCTGCGCTTGACCAGGTCCTGCAGGTGCTGGTCCAGGGTCTGCATGCCGTTCTGCTGGCCGGTCTGGATCGCCGAGTACATCTGCGCGACCTTGTCCTCGCGGATCAGGTTGCGGATGGCGGGGGTGCCGACCATGATTTCCCAGGCCGCGGTGCGGCCGCCGCCGACCTTCTTCAGCAGCGCCTGCGAGATCACCGCGCGCAGCGACTCGGACAGCATCGAGCGCACCATCGGCTTCTCGCCGGCGGGGAACACGTCGATGATGCGGTCGATGGTCTTGGCCGCCGAGCTGGTGTGCAGGGTGCCGAACACCAGGTGGCCGGTCTCCGCCGCGGTCAGCGCCAGGCGGATGGTTTCCAGGTCGCGCAACTCGCCGACCAGGATGATGTCCGGGTCTTCGCGCAACGCCGAGCGCAGCGCCTCGTTGAAGCCGTGGGTGTCGCGGTGCACCTCGCGCTGGTTGATCAGGCACTTCTGCGAGGTGTGCACGAATTCGATCGGATCCTCGACGGTGAGGATGTGGCCGTACTCGTTCTTGTTGATGTAGTCGATCATGCCGGCGAGCGTGGTCGACTTGCCCGAGCCGGTCGGCCCGGTGACCAGGATCAGGCCCTGCGGCTGGTCGATCAGCTGGCGGAAGATCGGCGGGCAGCCCAGGTCTTCCAGGGTCAGCACTTCCGAGGGAATGGTACGGAACACCGCGCCAGCGCCGCGGTTCTGGTTGAACGCGTTGACGCGGAAGCGCGCCAGGCTGGGAATCTCGAAGGAGAAGTCGACCTCGAGGAATTCCTCGTAGTCGCGGCGCTGCTTGTCCGACATGATGTCGTAGACAAGCGCATGCACCTGCTTGTGGTCCAGCGCCGGAATGTTGATGCGGCGGACGTCGCCATCGACCCGGATCATCGGCGGCAGGCCCGCGGACAGGTGCAGGTCGGACGCCTTGTTCTTGACCGAGAACGCCAATAGTTCAGCGATATCCATACGCTGCTTTTCCCCTTGGGCTGCGACTGGAAGGATGATTCCCCGGCCGGCAGTATAGCGCCCTTCCCTTTGCCGGAACGCCGCCGTGCCCCTCTCTCCGCTGCAACAGATTCGCCTGGACATGGACCGCGCCGCCGACGCCGCAGGGCGCCCGCACGCGCAGTTGCTGGCGGTGTCCAAGACCCAGCCGGCCGAGGCCGTGGCGGCGCTGGCCGCGCAGGGGCAGCGCGCCTTCGGCGAGAACTACGTGCAGGAAGCGGCGGCCAAGATCGCCGCGCTGGCCGAGGCCGGACTGGAATGGCATCTGATCGGCCACCTGCAGTCGAACAAGGCCGAACAGGCGGCGACGCTGTTCGACTGGGTGCAGACCGTGGACCGGCCCAAGCTGGTCGCCGCCCTGGCCAAGGGCCGCGCGGCAGCACCCGAACGCGCGCCGCTGAACGTGCTGATCCAGGTCAACATCGACGACGAGGCCAGCAAGCATGGCTGCCAGCCCGACGCCGTGGACGTGCTGGCCGCGGCCATCGCCGCGCAGCCGGCGCTGATGCTGCGCGGGCTGATGGCCATTCCCGCGCCATGGCCGGAGGCCGAACGCCGCATCGACGCGTTCGCGCGCATGCACGCCCTGTTCGCGCGGCTGCGCACCGCCCACCCGCAGGTCGACACCTTGTCGATGGGCATGAGCGGCGACTTCGCCGACGCCATCGCCGCCGGCGCCACCATGGTGCGGGTCGGCACCGCCCTGTTCGGGGCGCGCGGTCCGCGCGCTTCCGGCTGAACCGGCTGCTGCCGCGCCGCATTACCGCAGTGCCCGTGACACCGTGATGATTTGTCTACGGCCGCTTCAAAATCGATTCACCAACATCGGAATTCTGTCGTAGGCGATCTCGTTGAAAACCATAGAATTTCGGGATGAATGAAAGGTTCGCGCCGACAGCGCTTCCTGAACCATGCGACACGGTTGCAAACCGTTAATTCAGTCACGTTTCAGACGCACGCGCTTCGCTTCCATGGCGGCCGACCGCGGGTACTCCGCAGTCCATTGCCGAATGCGCTCGGCTCGAACGAGGTCACAGATGCAAGCATCCACCCGATTGCTGTTCGCCTCCTGCGTCATTGGTCTGCTGCACGTCCCCGCGGCCATGGCCGCGCCGACGGCGACGCCGGCCTGGACCAACGAAGAAGCGATGATGTCGCCCGCGGAAGTCCAGGCACGCACCGCCTGGCGCGAAACCATGGCGCATCAACCGACGCCGGCGGAAGGCTGCTTCCATGCCAACTTCCCCGATACGCAGTGGCAAACGGACGTCTGCAAGACCCTGACCCGCCGCGTGCATCCGATCCCGCACAAGATCCTGTTCGGCGCCACCGAGACCACCGGCAACGGCTACGACTACGCGCTGCGTTCCAGCAGCCTGATCAGCAAGGTCGTGGGCAGCTTCCCGCAGGTGACCGGCGTGACCTCGGAGAAAGGCGTGGGCGTGGCCTCCTTCGGCGGCGGCGGCATCCTCGGCCCGAACGAGTACTCGCTGCAGATCAACTCCAACTACAACGCCACCACCAGCGTCTGCGGCGGCCGCTCCGGCTGCACCGTGTGGCAGCAGTTCGTCTACGCCACCGACTACGAGACCCAGGGCCAGGCCGCGGTGTTCATGCAGTACTGGCTGATCGGCTACGGCAGCAGCTGCCCGAGCGGCTGGATGAGCGGCGGCGGTTCGGACTGCTACCGCAACAGCAATGCGGTCAGCGCGCCGGACGTGCCGGCCACGCAACTGGCCAACCTCAAGCTGACCGGTTCGGCCACCGCCAACGGCAACGACACCATCACCTTCACCAACAACGGCACCGCCTACAGCGTCAGCGCCAGGGACAGCGTGGTCAAGCTGGCCACCGTGTGGAAGGACGCCGAGTTCAACGTGGTCGGCAACGCCGGCGGTTCCAGCGCCAACTTCAACTCCGGCTCGTCGATCACGGTGAAGGTGGCCGCCACCAACGGCTCCACCGCCGCCCCGACCTGCGCGGCCAATGCCGGCAGCACCGGCGAGACCAACAACCTCAACCTGGGCAGCTGCTCGACGGCCGGCGGCAGCACGCCGTCGATCACCTTCACCGAGTCCAACTGAGGCCGTCGCGCCAGACCGCACGCAGCGGCTGGCGCGTTCTCGCCCGGCACCATCCGGTTGCGCCGCACCGCAGCACTGCGGCGCGGCGCAACCGCTACCATGACGCTCCCTCTTCGCGACGGTGTTGCGCCATGGCTTCCGCTTCCCCCGATTCCCACGCCGCCGACATCGCCTTCATCGGCGGCGGCAACATGGCGCGCAGCCTGATCGCCGGTCTGGTCCGGCAGGGCGCCGATCCGCGCCGCATCCGCGTGGCCGAGCCGGTGGCGGCGCTGCGCGAAGCCCTGGTCGCCGAATACGCCGTCCACGCCGTCGCCTCCGCGGCCGAGGCCGCCGACGGCGCCGCGCTGTGGATGTTCGCGGTCAAGCCGCAGGTGCT
>NZ_AQOJ01000785.1:0-391 GCF_000364685.1 Xanthomonas sp. SHU 166 | reverse complement strand
GGCCGCCGCCCGCCAGGCGGCGCCGCGCGATCCGGCGGTGCTGATCTGGGAGGGCATCGTGCTGTCCAGCGAAGCCGGCGAGCGCGGCGGCCTCGGCGCGCTGGGCCTGGTCAAGCGCGCCCGCAGCGATTTCGAGCAGGCGCTGGCGCTGGACCCGGCCGCCCTGAACGGCGCCGGCTGCACCAGCCTGGGCGCGCTGTACTACCAGGTGCCGGGCTGGCCGGTGGGCTTCGGCGACGACGCCAAGGCGCGCGCGCTGCTGCAGCAGGGCCTGCAGTACGACCCGGACGGCATCGACGCCAATTACTTCTACGGCGATTTCCTGCGCGCGCAGAAGGACTGGAGCGGCGCCGCGGCGGCGCTGCGCAAGGCCCTGGCGGCGCCGCCGCGG
>NZ_AQOJ01000784.1:0-4667 GCF_000364685.1 Xanthomonas sp. SHU 166 | reverse complement strand
GCGCCGCGCTGGCGTCTGGCCGCGGCCGCCGCGGTGTGCGCGGTGGCGGTGCTGGTCGGCTGGGCCTGGCCGCGCAGCCAGACCTACCGCACCGCGCTCGGCGAACAACGCAGCGTGCAACTGGCCGACGGCAGCACGGTGCGGCTCAATGCGCAGACCCAGGTACGCGCCACGCTGACCCCCTGGAGCCGAAAGCTGCAGTTGCTGCAGGGCCAGGCCAGTTTCGTGGTCGCCGCCGACCGGCGCCCGCTGCAGGTGCAGGCCGGGGGCCTGCGCGTGGAAGATATCGGCACCACCTTCGACATCGCCCTGCACCCCGACCAGGCGCGCATCGAGGTCTCGGCCGGACGCGTGCACGTTTGGCGCCAGGACCGTCCGCAACAACCCATGCTGGCCGATCTCGGCGCCGGCCAGAGCGCGCGCATCGACACCGCCGATGGCCGGGTCGAACTGGGCAACGAGGACGTCGCCGCGATGCACGCGTGGTGGCAACACCGCATCGTGTTCCGCGACGAACCGCTGGCCAATGTCGCCGAGGATTTCAACCGGCTCAACCGCACCCGCCTGCTGATCGACGACGCCGATGCCGGGGCGATGCGACTGACCGGCAACCTGCGTGGCGACGACGTCGCCGCGTTGCGCGCCTTCCTGGATGCGCAGCCGACATTGCAGGTGCGCACCAGCGCCGACGGCATCCACGTGCGCAGCCGCACGCCGACACAGGCGCGCCTGCAGTAGCGCGGCAGCTGCGTCGCGCGCACTGCGCGGCGCACGCATCCTTCAAACCAGACGGCCGGCACGCCATCAGCGCGTCACATGCATCGTGCACGCACGCATCCGTGCGCGCACGCGACGCCAGCACTCGCACGCACGTGTCACAGAAAATTCATCGAAAAACGGTGCCCGATCTTCGTCGTCGCGCCTCGTAGTCCGGGGACAGCGCAGGCAAACGCCCATGGGCGATGCCGCGCGCACCACACCACCCCCGCTCTCACAGGACCCGACGATGCGCCGCACCCTGTTCCTTTCCATCGCCCTCGCCCTGCACGCCGGCGTCGCCGGCGCGCAGACCGCGCCCATCGCGGTCGAGGCGATTCCCGCGCAGCCGCTGGCGCGCGCGCTCAATGCGCTGTCGCGGCAGACCGGCCTGCAGTTCGTCTATGCCGCCGGCAGCACCGGCAACCCGCAGACCCATGGCAGCCGCGCTGGCGCGGCGCCAGAACAGGCGCTGCAGCAACTGCTCGACGGCACCGGCCTGCGCTACCGTTTCCTCACCCCGACCACGGTGACGATCGAGGCAGCGAGCGCGCCGGCGGAAACAGCGGCCACTGCACCGGCGGCGATGGCGGCCGCACCGACGCCGGCACCGGTGGCGTCGGCGGATGCGCCGGTCAAGCAACTGGACAGCATCCAGGTGCTCGGCAGCTACGCCGGCAGCCTCAGCGCCGCGCTGCGCGAGAAGCGCTACGCCGACAGCGTGGTCGACGTGATCGCCGCCGAGGATATCGGCAAGCTGCCGGCGCAGAACGTGGCCGAAGCGCTGCAGCGCGTGCCCGGCGTGTCGATCGTGCGCGACCGCGGCGAAGGCGTGTACGTGCGCGTGCGCGGCCTCGGCCCCAACTTCCAGGTGACCACGCTCAACGGCCAGACCATGGCGGTCAACGAGAACGTGCGCACCTCCGGCCAGACCGGCCGCCAGTTCCGCTACGACACCCTGCCGGCGGAACTGGTCGCCGGCCTGGACGTGATCAAGAGCCCCACCGCCGACCTGGACGAAGGCGCGATCGGCGGCATCGTCAACGTACGCACGTTCCGCCCGCTTGAACTAGGTAAAACGCTTACCAACGTGTCGCTGGAGTCGAGCCAGGCGCAGCGCACCCACGCCAACGACCCGCGCGTGTCCGGCCTGTTCAACTGGGTCAACGCCGACGGCACCTTCGGCCTGCTGCTGTCCGGCGCCTACGCGCAGCGCAGCCTGCGCCAGGACCGGGTCAACGAAGTGAGCTGGGACTACTACCGCGACGGCGTGCCGGGCGTGCCTGGCGCCAACTACGTGCCCACCGGCCTGCGTCCGACGCTGGAACTGGAGCAGCGCGAACGCACCGGCATCGCCGCCTCGCTGCAGTGGAAGCCGAGCGCGGCCTGGGAAACCAACCTGGACCTGCTCTACGCCAAACAGACCGTGCACTACGACGAATACAGCCTGGGCGTGGGCTTCGACAGCCTGGCCAAGCTCAGCAACCTGCGCGTGGCGCACGGCGGCGTCGCCGGCTTCGACTACCGCAACGGCCAGGTGCAGATCTCGCGCGAGACCTCCGGCATCACCGACGACAACCGCAGCGCGCGCCTGTCCAGCACCTGGAGCGGCGATGCGTGGACGCTGGGCGCGGTGGCGTTCCACTCGCAGGCGCACAGCTACGACTCCGATCCGATCCGGCGCACGCGCCTGCGCAGCGGCAACACCCTGTCGATGCGCGTGGACATGCCGCAGGCCGATGGCGACGACGTGCCCGACTGGCGCTTCACCAACGGCTTCGACCCGACCAACCCGGCCAGCGTAGCCGGGCGCCGCCTGGAGTGGCGCGAGATCGATGCGCGCGACAAGGAGGACGCGCTGCAGCTCGACGCCAAGCGCGCGCTCGGCGACGGCTTCTTTCGCGAGCTCAAGTTCGGCGCCAAGTACCGGCAGCGCTCGCGCACCTACGATCGCGCCGACCTGCTGCTGACCAGCATCGCCGGGGTGCGCTTCCCAGCCGGCAACTTCACCGCGCTGCCGGTGGACGACATGCTGACCGACGCCAACGGCAACCTGCCCCGGCAGTGGCTGGCGCCGATCCAATCGCGCTTCTTCGGCACCTGGCCGACCGCCGCGGACCTGGTCAACACGCCGAACAGCGCCGACCTGCAGAACTCCTACGAGGTGAAGGAGAAGATCGGCTCGGCCTATGCGATGGCCGACTTCGGCGGCGACCTGGCCGGCCGCGCGCTGCGCGGCAACCTCGGCGTGCGCCTGGTGCGCACCGAGCAGACCACCGACGGCCATGCCGACGTCAACGGCAGCGCGCAACCGGTGCACTTCGAACGCAGCTACAGCAATGCGCTGCCGTCGTTCAACGCCGCCTGGGACGTGCGCGAGGACATGGTGCTGCGCAGTTCCGCGGCCAAGGTCATCACCCGTCCCGACCTCACCGACCTGTCGTCCAAGCTCACCTTCAATTCCAGCGGCGAGATCCTCACCGCCAGCGGCGGCAATCCGTCGCTGCGTCCGTTCGAGGCCTGGCAGTACGACCTGACCTTCGAGTGGTACATCGACGGTACCTCGGCGCTGACCGGCGGCGTGTTCTACAAGGACATCTCGCGCTTCATCCAGACCCAGATGTCGAACCTGCAGTACCAGGGCCAGACCTACCTGCTCTCGTCCAAGACCAACGGCAGCCAGGCCAGCGTCAAGGGCGTGGAAGTGGCCTACCAGCAGGTCTTCGCCGGCCTGCCGGCGCCGCTGGACGGGCTGGGCATGCAGCTCAACTACACCTGGACCGACAGCGAGGCCACCTATCGCGACGGCAGCCGCACCTTCACCGACAGCCTCGAAGGCGTGGCCAAGAACACCTACAACGCGGTGCTGTTCTACGAGAAGGGACCACTGATGGCGCGGGTGAGCTACGGCTGGAGCGACGACATCGTCAACGCGGTCGGTACCGCCAACGTCGCCACGCTCAACAGCGACAAGTTCGGCAGCCTCGACGCGAACGTGGCCTGGAAGGTCAACGACACCCTGTCGGTGTTCGTCAACGCGATCAATCTCACCGGTGCGGTGCAGCGCCAGTACGTCGGCGACCGCCTGTTCGGCGGCTACACCGACTACGGCCGCACCTGGTCGGTGGGCCTGCGCGCACGTTTCTGATCCGCCGCGCTGCCGCCCACGCGCGGCAGCCAGCCCGCCCCGCGGCCTGCATCGCCGCGGGC
This sequence comes from Xanthomonas sp. SHU 166, assembly GCF_000364685.1. Classification (NCBI taxonomy): domain Bacteria; kingdom Pseudomonadati; phylum Pseudomonadota; class Gammaproteobacteria; order Lysobacterales; family Lysobacteraceae; genus Xanthomonas; species Xanthomonas sp. SHU 166. Next base: position 701 of record NZ_AQOJ01000784.1, on the reverse strand, counting down.
GCCGGCCATCGCACCGTGCGCCGCCCACCGCCGCGCGCGGCGTACCGCCTCTGCCTGGAGCTTGCCGATGCCATCGCTGCCGCGCCTCGCCATCCTCGTCCTGTTCGCCCTGATGCCACTGGCCTGCACCGCGGCACGCGCGCAACCGGCCGCGACAGACACGCTGGAAAAAGTCGTCATCCTCAAGCGCCACGGCGTGCGTGCGGCGATGTCCAGCGCGGAGCAACTGGAGCGTTACTCGGCGCGCCCCTGGCCGCGCTTCGCGGTGCCGGCCGGGTATCTCACCGCGAACGGCGCGGCGCTGGAACGCTTGTTCGGCGCCTACTACCGCGCCCGCTATGCGCCGCTGGGGCTGTTCGCCGGCGACGGCTGCGCGGCCGCGTACTACTGGGCCAACCGCACCCAACGCACCCTCGCCTCGGCGCAGGCGCTGGCCAGCACGCTGACCCCGGGCTGCGCCAATCCGGTGCACAGCGTCGCCGACGATGCCTCCGATCCGCTGTTCGACGGCGCGCCCGCCCTGCGCACTCCCGCCGCGGTGGCGCAGATGCGCGCGGCCATCGCCGGCCGCATCGGCGGCGATGCGCAGGCCTGGAACGCGGCCCAGGCCGACGCCATCGACAGCCTGCAGCAACTGCTGCTGCAGTGCGCGCAACGGCCCTGCCCGGCCGACGCCGGCAGCGGCAGCGGCAAGCTGCGCC
>NZ_AQOJ01000783.1:0-3311 GCF_000364685.1 Xanthomonas sp. SHU 166 | reverse complement strand
TGGTGGCGCGCCGCCGCAACCCGTGGCGGGCGCGCGGCGCGATGCGCCGATCCCCCGCAAGCCGGCAGGAGCCGCGACGATGGCAACACCCCCCCAACCCCAGACCGATCCCCAGCCCGAGGGCGACGCGCCCAGCCAGGTCGACCAGGCGGTCGCCCAGGGCGGCGCCTACGACGTGCTGCGCAAGCGCTTGGTCGAGCAGGGCGCGCGGCTGCAGGACGCGGTCGAGGCGCTCAACCGGCAGCGCCTGCAGGAGTTCGGCGACAGCCGTCTCGAGGTGGACGGCCGCTTCCGCATCCGCACCGAGCACAATTGCGTCGGCCGCGACATCGTGCAGGTCGGGCCGGACCTGCTGCTGTTCGGCTACAACGTGTTCCTCGGGCTCAAGAACCAGACCCGCGTGCAGGACGTGTTCGGGCTGTACCGGCTGGTCGAGGGCGCCGACGGCTACGACGTCAGCCCGATCGACCTGGCCGGCAGCTTCCTCGGCCAGGCCGGCTTCGTGCACGACTTCGGCGAGCTGTACGCCTACTACAAGCACGCGCGGCTGCTGCAACTGATCGTCATCGGCGGCAAGCTGCTGGCGGCGTTCCAGATCGGCGAGCGCAGCAGCGACGTGCGCGTGTTCCGCTGGGCGCAGGACAGCGACGGCGCGCTCACCTACATCGATGCGCGCGGCGAACGCGACATCGCGCTGCCGCCGCCGTTCGACTTCGAATGGACCCGCGCCACCCGCGAGATGGCGGTGAACGGGCGCCATTCGCATCTGAACATCCTCGATACCCTGTTCGTGGAGACCATCGGCGGCGATCTGACCATCAAGGTCGAGAACAACACCGAGACCGGGCAGGGCATCTACAGCGAACCGGTGGAGGACAAGACCCAGTCGCTGGACGATGCGCAGTTCGATTTCGCGCGGGTCGGCAGCCTGGTCCTGCTCAAGGTGCTGCCGTATCGCGAGACGCAGTGGCGCGGGCTGATCTACAACACGCTCAGCGGCCGCATCGTGCGCAACGACGCCATCGTGCAGGCCTGCGTGCAGCTGCCCGAGGACCACGGCATCATTTTTCCCGGCGGCTATTACCTGCAGAACGGCGATCACAAGGCGTTCGACGCGGCGATGGACGGGATGCAGTTCAAGCGCGCGATCCGCTCGCCCAACGGCGAGGACGTGCTGTACATCTTCTACGAGCGCGAGGGCGGCAAGTCCGCGCTGTTCGTCTACAACACCATCCGCCGCGCGCTGCAGAACCCGGTGTTCGGCCATGGCTATGCGTTGCTGCAGGACGGGCGCATGGTGCTGTTCCATGCCGAGGGCAGCGAGCCGACCCGGATCCATCCGATGCAGGTCTGGCAGACTCCCTTCAGCAGCGACGAGTTCGCCGCCAGGCGCCCGCCGAGCAACACCTTCCTCGGCCGCATCGGCAATGCCGAACTGGTGCGCGGCATCTCCAGCCTGTTCGGGCTGGCGCGCGCGATCGACCGCGACGAGGTGTCGGTGCAGCGCTACCAGTTGCTGGTGGAGGACGCGCGGCGCCTGTTCGACGCGCACCATTGGCTGGAGGACGCGCACTGCGGCGACCTGGCCGGCGTGCTGCGCGGCATCAGCGCCACCGGCGAGGCGGTGCTGGACGAATACGAAAAGGTGCTGTCGATCCGCCAGCAGTCCGACCAGGCGATGGCCGAGGCCACGGCCGCGCACAAGGCGCTGCTGGCGCGGCTGCAGCCGGAGAACTGGAACAGCATCCAGGAGTTCGTCGAACCGCTCAACGCCATCGCCGCACAGCGCGGCCATCTGCTGACCATCCGCGAGTACCGCTACATCGACACCGATGCGATCGATGCGATGGGCGCGACGCTGCAGCAGGCCCACGACACGGTCGGCGCCGCCACCGGGCGTTTCCTCGGCAGCGAAAGCGCGCTGGCGCCGTTGCATGCGCGCCTGGCCGAGCTGGACGCGGCGGCGCAGGCGGCGGCGACCGCGCGCGCGCTGTCCGAGCAGGTGCAGGCGATGCGGGCGATGTCGGCCGACCTGGACCTGCTGTCGGAACTGATGGCCGGGCTCAAGGTCGACGACGCCACCGAGCGCACCCGCGTGGTCGAGGCCCTGTCCGAAGTCTACGCGCGGCTCAACCAGGCGCGCGCGCGTGCCGAGCAGCGCCGCAAGAGCCTGGGTTCGGCCGAGACCGTGGCCCAGTTCGGCGCGCAGTTCGCGCTGTTCGGCCAGGCGATCACCAGCGCGCTGGCGCTGTCCACCGATCCCGAGCGCGCCGACGAGCAACTGTCGCGGCTGATGGTGCAACTGGAGGAACTGGAGAGCCAGTTCGGCGAGCACGAGCAGTTCCTCGGCGACATCCTCAGCAAGCGCGAGGAACTGGTCGAGGCGTTCGAGACGCACAAGCAGGCCTTGCTCGACGACCGCCAGCGCAAGGCGCGCTCCTTGCTGGACGCGGCCTCGCGCATCCTCGACGGCCTGCCGCGGCGCACCGAGCGCTTTGCCAACGCCGACGAACTCAACGCCTTCTTCGCCGGCGACCCGCTGATTCTCAAGCTGCGCGAGCTGGCCGAGCGGCTGCGCGGCTACCGCGACAGCGTCAAGGCCGACGACGTCGAGGCGCGGCTGAAGGGCGTGCGCGACCAGGCAGTGCGCGCGCTGCGCGACCGCAGCGAGCTGTTCGAGGCCGGCGGCAACGTGGTGCGGCTGGGTCCGCGACACCGCTTCAGCGTCAACACGCAAGCATTGGACCTGACCCTGCTGCCGCGTGAGGACGGATTGGCGCTGCATCTGACCGGCACCGACTACCTGGAGCCGCTGCAGGACGCCGCACTGGACGCCACCCGCGCCTACTGGCAGGTGACGCTGGATTCGGAATCGCCCACGCTGTACCGCGGCGAATACCTGGCCGGGCGCATGCTGGAAGCGGCGCTGGCGGGCGAGGAGGGGCTGAGCCTGGATGCGCTGGCGCAACTGGCGGCCACACCCGACGCGCTGGCGCGCAGCGTGCGCGACTTCGCCGCGCCGCGCTACCGCGAGGGCTACGAGCGCGGCATCCACGACCACGACGCCACGCGCATCCTGCAGGCGCTGCTGCCCTTGCAGCAGGCCGCGGGCACGCTGATGCACGCCCCGGCCGCGCGCGCGCTGGCGCTGGCGTTCTGGGCCGAACGCCAGCGCGAGGAGGAGGTGGCTGCGTGGGTCGCGCGCCAGGCCGGCGTCGATGCGATCGCGCGCCTGTTCGGCGCGCGCGACGGCCGCGACGCGCTGCAGGCCGAGATGGCGCAGGCCATGCAGCGCTTCGCCGAGGACGCGG
>NZ_AQOJ01000782.1:0-1758 GCF_000364685.1 Xanthomonas sp. SHU 166 | reverse complement strand
GGCGCGGGCGGCCGCCGCCTACCTGGCGGCCGAACTGGCGCAGGGCGAACCGACTTTCCCGTTCAGCCGGCATGCGCGGGAACTGCTCGATGCGCTGCATGCGCGGCTGGCCGAGGCCGGGCTGCGCGAGCAGTTCGAGCAAGGCCTGGAACGCGTGCGCGGCAAGCTCGGCGCCGCCTGGACGCAGGCCAGCCAGTGGGTGCAGGGCCTGTGCCACGATCCGCGCTTCGCGGTCCACGCCGGCTACGCGCCCGAGGCGGTGGCGATCGCGCTGCTGGCGCCGCGGCTGCGCAGCCGCGCCAGCGAGGTGGCGTTGATGGCCACGGTGGAGGGCCTGCTCGGCGAACATCCGCGCATCGAAGGCGGGCGCCTGCGCCTGGCCATCGACGATTTCCTGGCGCGCCTGCGCCACCACGAGCAGGTGTTCGTGCCCGGCTTCCGCCAGTACCAGGCCCTGCGCCAGCAGGTCATCGCCCGCGAGCGCGAGCAGTTGCGCCTGTCCGAGTTCAAGCCGCGGCCGCTGTCCTCGTTCGTGCGCAACAAGCTGATCAATGAGGTCTACCTGGGCGTGATCGGCGACAACCTGGCCAAGCAGATGGGCACGGTCGGCGAGAACAAGCGCAGCGACCTGATGGGCATGCTGATGCTGATCTCGCCGCCCGGCTACGGCAAGACCACGCTCATGGAGTACGTCGCCAGCCGGCTCGGCCTGGTCTTCATGAAGATCAATGGTCCCGCGCTGGGCCACGCGGTGCGCTCGCTGGATCCGGCGCAGGCGCCGGACGCCACCGCGCGACAGGAATTGCTCAAGCTCAATCTCGCGCTGGAGATGGGCAACAACACCATGCTGTACGTCGACGACATCCAGCACACGCACCCGGAATTCCTGCAGAAGTTCATCTCGCTGTGCGACGGCACGCGCCGCATCGAGGGCGTGTGGAAGGGGCGCACGCGCACCTACGACATGCGCGGCAAGAAGTTCTGCGTGGTGATGGCCGGCAATCCGTACACCGAGTCCGGCGAGGTGTTCAAGATTCCGGACATGCTCGCCAACCGCGCCGACATCTACAACCTGGGCGACGTGCTCGGTGGCATGGAGGAGGCGTTCCTGCTCAGCTACATCGAGAACGCGCTCACCTCCAATCCGGTGCTCGCGCCGCTGGCCACGCGCGAGCTGGCGGACCTGTACCTGCTGGTGGATCGCGCGCGCGGCAAGGAGATCTCCGGCAACGCGCTCAGCCATGCCTACAGCGGCGCGGAGATCAACGAGATCGTGGCCACGCTGCAGCGCCTGCTGCGCGTGCGCGAGGTGGTGTACAAGGTCAACCAGCAGTACATCGCCAGCGCCGCGCAGGACGATCGCTACCGCACCGAGCCGCCGTTCCGGCTGCAGGGCAGCTACCGCAACATGAACAAGCTGGCGGAGAAGGTCTCGCCGGTGATGAACGAGGCCGAGTTGCAGCAGCTGATCTCCGACCACTACCTGGGCGAGGCGCAACTGCTGACCAGCGGCGCCGAGGAGAACCTGCTCAAGCTGGCCGAGTTGCGCGGCGCGATGGGCGCCGAGGAACAGGCGCGCTGGGACCAGATCAAGCGCGACTTCCTGCGCAACAAGGCGATGGGCGCCGATGAGGCCGATGTCGGCGGGCGCATGGTGGCGCAGCTGGCGGACATCGCAGGCGGCCTGCAGGGGCTGCGTGCCGAGCCGAGTCCGGAACCGGCTCGCTGGGAGCAACTTCTTGCGCTGCTGCGGCAGGT
>NZ_AQOJ01000781.1:0-9341 GCF_000364685.1 Xanthomonas sp. SHU 166 | reverse complement strand
CGCCGGCTCGGTCGCCGGCGACGGGACGGGCTCGGGCTCGACCACGGCCGCGGCATCCACATACACGGTGTGGCCCAACGCCTGCAGCCAGCCGACCTGTTCGGCCGACCACAACGGCGCATGCATGGACGCGGGCTCGCTCATGCGGCGTCCGGCACCTTGCGCCAACGCCGCCACAGCCACAGGCACGGCCCGGACAGCGCGTACAGCACGCCGATCGCCAGCAGTGCCCGCGCCAGGTCGATGACCAGCACCGCCAGCACGATCGGCGCCAGCACCAGCATCAGGAACGGCACCCGGTCGGTACGCGGGCCCTTCTCGCCACTGCCCTTGAAGCTCCAGAAGCGGATGCGGCTGACCATCAGCAGCGCCGCGGTCACGGTCAGGCCCAGCGCCACATAGCGCAGTTGTTCGCCGTCCCAGCCCAGCGAGCCGTCGGCGAAGGACCACACGAAGGCCATCATCAGCCCGGCCGCGGCCGGACTGGCCAGGCCCACGAACCAGCGCTTGTCGACCGTGCCGACCTGGGTGTTGAAGCGGGCCAGGCGCAGCGCGGCGCAGGCCGCGTACAGGAACGCCGCCGACCAGCCGACCCGGCCCAGCATGCTGCCGTCGAACTTCAGCGCCGACAGCGACCAGTGGTACATCACCAGCGCCGGCGCCATGCCGAAGCTGACCAGGTCGGCCAGCGAGTCGTACTGCACGCCGAATTCGCTGCTGGTGCCGGTCAGCCGCGCCACGCGCCCGTCCAGCCCGTCCATCACCGCGGCCACGAACACCGCCACGCTGGCATGCACGAACTGGCCGTTGGCGGCGGCGATGATGGCGTAGAAACCGGAGAACAGGCCGGCGGTGGTGAACAGGTTCGGCAGCAGGTAGATGGTGCGCGAACGGGGGGGCGGTCGGGATGGGTCCATCCCGCCAGTCTAATCGACTTGCCAGGCCCGTCGGCGGGTGCTGCAATCGGCGCTCCCGCCGCGCCCTGGAGACCGAGATGCGCGCCCTGCCCCGGTTTTGCTGCCTGCCCCTGCTCGCCGTCAGCGGCATGCTCGGCGCCACCACCCTGTACCAATGGAAGGACGCGCAGGGCGTCACCCACTATGCCGAGACCCCGCCCCCCGGCGGCAAGTACCAGGTGCGCAAGGTCGACACCCGTGGCGATGCCCCGACCGATACGCCCGAGGCGGCCCCGGCCGAGAACGCCAAGTGCCTGACCGCGCGCAAGAACCTGGACATCCTCGACAAGCCCGGCAAGATCACCACCGACAGCGATGGCGACGGCAAGCCGGACGGGGAACTGGACGAATCCCAGCGCGGCGCGCAGAAGGCCCTGGCCGAGGCCGCGATCAAGGCCTACTGCACCCCGGCCGCCGCACCCGCCAAGTAAGCCGAACGCGCCCCGAACGCGCGCGGCCGGCCGCGGGCGATGCCCGCAGCGCCGGCAATGACTGGCAAAATGGGCGACCCGCCGTCTGCGAAGCCCCTCGATGCGCCTTTCCCAGTTCCACCTGCACACCACCAAGGAAACCCCGGCCGACGCCGAACTGGTCAGCCACCAGTTGATGCTGCGCGCGGGCATGATCCGCAAGCTCGCCTCCGGCCTGTACACCTGGTCGCCGCTGGGCCTGCGCGTGCTGCGCAAGGTGGAAGCGGTAGTGCGCGAGGAAATGAACCGCGCCGGCGCGGTGGAAGTGCTGTTCCCGACCATCCAGCCGCGCGAGCTGTGGGACGCCACCGGGCGCTGGAGCAAGTTCGGCGGACTGATGCTGCGCATGCAGGACCGCAAGGAACAGGACTATTGCTACAGCCCGACCGCCGAAGAGGCCGCTGCCGATTTCGCGCGGCAGGAGCTGAGCAGCTACAAGCAGTTGCCGGTCAACTTCTACCAGATCCAGACCAAGTTCCGCGACGAGATCCGTCCGCGCTTCGGGGTGATGCGCGCGCGCGAATTCCTGATGAAGGACGCCTACTCGTTCCACATCAGCGACGAGGACCTGGCGCGCGAATACGAGAACATGAAGGCGGCCTACACCCACATCTTCACCCGCCTGGGCCTGCAGTTCCGTGCAGTGCAGGCCGATTCGGGCGACATCGGCGGCGACGCCTCGCAGGAGTTCCATGTGCTGGCCGCCTCCGGCGAGGATTCGCTGGCGTTCTCCACCGGCTCGGACTACGCGGCCAACGTCGAAGCCGCCGTCGCCGCGGCACCGGCCCCGCGCCCGGCTGCCGGCGAGGAGCTGCGCAAGGTCGCCACGCCCACCCAGAAGACCTGCGAGGCGGTGGCCGAGCTGCTCGGCCTGCCGCTGCAGCGCACGGTCAAGTCGGTGGCGGTGATGGCCGGCGAGACCTTCGTGCTGGCGCTGGTGCGCGGCGATCACACGGTCAACGAGATCAAGCTGGGCAAGGTCGCCGGCCTGGCCGGCTACCGCATGGCCAGCGAGGCCGAGATCCTCGCGCACCTGGGCAGCGAGCCGGGCTTCCTCGGCCCGCTGGGTCCGCGCCAGCCGATCCGCGTGGTCGCCGATCGCGACGTGGCGGCGCTGGCCGACTTCGTGGTCGGCGCCAACGAACGCGGCTTCCACCTGGCCGGGGTCAACTGGGGCCGCGACCTGCCGGAACCGGACGCCGTCGCCGATCTGCGCAACGTGGTCGAGGGCGAGCGCGCCCACGACGGCGGCGAGATCCGCCTGGCCCGCGGTATCGAGGTCGGCCATGTGTTCCAGCTCGGCCGCCAGTACGCGCAGGCGCTGGACGCCACCGTGGTGGACGAGAACGGCAAGACCGTGACGCTGGCGATGGGCTGCTACGGCATCGGCATTTCCCGCATCGTCGCTGCGGCGATCGAGCAGAACCACGACGACGCCGGCATCCGCTGGCCGCAGCCGATGGCGCCGTGGACGGTGGCGGTGTGCGTGATCAATCCCAAGCGCGACCCGGCGGTCGACGCCGCTGGCGAGGCGCTGCTGGCCGAGCTGCAGCAGGCCGGACTGGACGCGGTGCTGGACGACCGCGGCCTGCGCCCCGGCGCGATGTTCGCCGATATCGAATTGATCGGCGTTCCGCACCGGGTGGTGGTCTCGGAGCGGGGCCTGGCCGCCGGCACCTTCGAATATCGCGCGCGCAGCGGCGGCGATGCCGAACACCTGGATCGAACCGCCTTGCTGGCACGCCTGCAGGCATGACGAAAGGGCCGGGAGGATATCCCGGCCCTTTTTCTTTACGCCGCCGTCACGCCATATGGAGGAAACCAGAGCGGTCTGTTTTCAATTGATTACGGCCGCCAGGGATCCATAAAGACATATTCCCACCGGATTGCGACCGAAAATACCCGCCGCGAATTAAGCAGGGTATTTGTCAATCCGATAAAGCATCATTATGATCCTGCGCTAGCCAGGGAATGGCGGAAGCCACCACCCATTTTCCGGAGTAAAGATGACCATCGATCTCAGTGGCCTGTCGGCCAAGCAGTTGGGCGCCCTCATCAAGACCGCCAAGAAGCAGCAGTCCATCGTCGCCAAGCGCACCCCCATCGCCAAGGTCCGCACCCAGCTGGCGCGCCTGGCCAAGAGCCACGGCTACAGCATCGAGGAAGTCTTCGGCGGCGCCCCCGCCGCGCGCGGTCGCAAGGCCGGCAAGCCGGGTCCGAAGCCGGGCCGCAAACTGGGCAAGGTTCCTCCGAAATACCGCAACCCCGCCAATGCCGCCGAAACCTGGACCGGCCGCGGCAAGCAGCCGCGCTGGCTGGCCGATCTGGTCGCCAAGGGCAAGAAGGTCGACGATTTCCTGATCGCCGGCGGCGCCGCCAAATCCGCCGCGCCGGCCAAGAAGACCGCCAAGAAGGCGGTCAAGCGCGTCGCCAAGAAGGCCAGCAAGAGCGCTGCGCCGAAGGCCTGATCCGCCACGGCAACCGCAGTCGAAACGCCGGCGCATGCCGGCGTTTTTTATTGCCGCATTCAAAGATTCTTGCGCGCCGGCACCAACAGATTGCCGAACAGCAGGCCGGCGACCAGCGCCATCACGATATTGGTCACCGTCAGCAGCGCCGATTGCCCGCCGAGCACGTCCTGCTGCTGGACCAGGGTCAACAACCCGCGCAAGCTGGCACTCCCGGGCACCAGCATGATGATGCCCGGCAACCGGACCAGCGCGCCCGGCCGGTGCACGATGCGTCCGAACAGATTGCCGGCCGCGGTCAATACCATCGCCGACAGGAAGATGCCGACCGGGCTGCCCCAGGCGTCGCCGGCGAAGCGCGCGATCGCGTAGCCGGCCACCGATGCCGCCATCACGAACGGATAATCGCGCAGGCTGGCCTTGAACAGCAGTGCGAACGCGTAGGCGGCCACCAGCAACGAGGCCCATTCCACCCAGCCGTGCTGCGGCCGCGATGCCCGCACCATCGGCTCCAGGCCCAGCAGTTGCGCCAGGGTCACCGCGATCACCGCACCGACGGTCAGCTTGACGATGGTGGTGACCGCGCCGGCGAAGCGCGCCGTGCCCGAGACCCAGTGCTGGCTGGTGAGTTCGTTGACCGCATTGGTCAGCGCCATACCCGGCAGCAGCACCACCAGCGAGGCGATGATCACCGTATTGAGATTCAGCGGCGCCACGAAACTGGCCACCAGGGTCGCGACGAAACCGGCCAGCAACGCCGCCAGCGCGTCGTTGGCTTCCTTGGTGGCCGGGCGCTTGTCGGTGAGCTGGGTGAGCACACCGATCAGCAGGCCGATCGCGCTGGCGGTGGCGATGTCCAGCCACGGCAGGCGCCACAACCCGGCCACGCCGGCCGCGGCCAGGCCGAAGCCGAGCACCTGCATCGCCATCCAGCGCCGCCCCGGCGGCTGGTCCAACTGGCGCAGCGCGGTGTGGCCCTGGGCCACGCTCATGCGCCCGCTGGCCACGTCGTCGGCGATGCGGTCGGCGACGCTGAGCTTGTGCAGGTCGTTGTCGCCGGGCGCCAGCCGCACCACGCGGGTGATGTCGCTGGAGCCGATCGCCTTGGTCGGGTCGCTGAAGCTGAGGATCAGCCCGGTCGGGTTGGACCAGGGTTCGCAGTCCAGGTCCAACTGCTGCGCCAGCGCCACCACCGCCGCCTCCAGCCGCTGCGCGGTGGTGCCGTAGGTGTGCAGTCGCCCAGCGATGTCGGAGACGAAGGCGATGCGCTGCGCGTAGGTCGCGTTGGCGGAGGGACTGACGGTGGGAGCGGCGGGCATGTCGGCTAGTATGGCGCGAACGCCGCGCCCGGCCACCCCGTCGCGATCACCACATCTGCAACACGGGCGAAACAGGTATGCTCGCGCACCGGACGCCCCCATGATCGAACCGCAACCGCCCAAACTCAGCCAGGACGACCGAGACCCCTCGCGGGTGCGGCTGACCGGCAGTTGGACCCTGGCCACGGCCCTGGCCTCCTCGGAAGTGCTGCGCGGCATGCCGGCCGGCACCACCGGCATCGACGCCAGCGGCATCGGCCAGCTGGATTCGGCCGGGGTGCTGCAGCTGATGCGCTACGCCACCCGCAACGGCATCGCCCACGAGGCGCTGGATTTCCGCCAGGACCACCGCGCCCTGGTCTCGACCATCGAGGACGTCGCCGACGACCGCCCCAAGCGCAAGCGCGACTATGGCTTCGCCGCGGCGCTGGAACGCCTGGGCTACGCGGTGCACCGCAACGGCAAGGAAATCGTCGCCCTGGTCGGTTTCCTGGGCGAGACCCTGGTCAAGCTGCTGCGGCTGCTGCACGCGCCGCGCCGGTTCCGCCTGACCGCCACCGTGCACCACATGGAACAGGTCGGCCTGGACGCGGTGCCGCTGGTGGCGCTGCTGTCGTATCTGGTCGGCGCGGTGATCGCCTTTCTCGGCTCCACGATCCTGCGCGACTTCGGCGCCGAGATCTACGTGGTGGAACTGGTCAGCATCGCCTTCCTGCGCGAGTTCGCGGTGCTGCTGACCGCGATCGTGCTGGCCGGGCGCACCGCCAGCGCCTTCACCGCGCAGATCGGCGCGATGAAGGCGCGCGAAGAGGTCGACGCGATCCAGACCCTGGGCCTGGACCCGATGGATCTGCTGGTGATCCCGCGGCTGGTCGCGCTGCTGCTGATGCTGCCGCTGCTGACCTTCGTGGCGATGATCGCCGGCCTGGCCGGCGGCGTCACTGTGGGCGCCTTCGACCTGGGCATCCCGCCGCAGATGTACCTGGCGCGCATGCACGACACCATCCAGATCCGGCACATGCTGGTGGGCCTGTCCAAGGCGCCGATCTTCGCCATCGTGATCGGCCTGATCGGCTGCCTGGAGGGACTGCGCGTGGAAGGCACCGCGCAGTCCGTCGGCGAGCGCACCACCTCCAGCGTGGTGCAGACGATCTCGCTGGTGATCATCATCGACGCGATCGCCGCGCTGTGGTTCATGAACATGGGGTGGTGACGTGAAGCCGGGAATCGGGAGTGGGAAATCGGGAATGGGAAAAGCTGGCGGCGTCCGCGACGCTGGCCAGGAGTGCACGCTTTGACCATTCCCGATTCCCCAATCCCGAATCCCGAGCAAGAACTGGCCATCTCCGTGCGCGGCCTGGTCAATCGCTTCGGCAGCCAGACCGTGCACGAGGAGCTGGACCTGGACGTGCGCCGCGGCGAGATCCTCGGCGTGGTCGGCGGCTCGGGTACCGGCAAGTCGGTGCTGATGCGCACCATCCTCGGCCTGCGCGAGCCCGATGCCGGCAAGATCCAGGTGCTCGGCGTGGATACCGATTCCGGGCGCCGCGCCGATCGCCTGCACGTGGAGCGCAACACCGGCGTGCTGTTCCAGGACGGCGCCTTGTTCTCCTCGCTGACGGTCGGCGAGAACGTGCAGGTGCCGCTGAAGGAGCATTTCGGCGAACTGCCCGACAGCTGGCACTACGAGCTGGCGCTGCTGAAGGTGAAGCTGGCCGGCCTGCCCGCCGACGCGCTGAACAAGCTGCCCTCGCAGCTGTCCGGCGGCATGCGCAAGCGCGCCGGGCTGGCGCGCGCGCTGGCGCTGGATCCGCCCCTGTTGTTCCTGGACGAACCCACCGCCGGGCTGGACCCGATCGGCGCAGCCGCCTTCGACCGGCTGATCCGCACCCTGCAGGAAGCGCTGGGCCTGACCGTGTTCCTCATCACCCACGATCTGGACACCTTGTACGCTATCTGCGACCGCGTGGCGGTGCTGGCCGACCGCAAGGTCATCGCCAACGCGCCGCTGGCCGAGATCGAGCAAGTGGACCATCCGTGGATCCAAGAGTATTTCCACGGCCCGCGCGCCCGCGCCGCGCGCGATGCCAAGACCGCCTGGACCGAGACCCCCTGAGCCCATGGAAACCAAAGCCAATTACGTGCTGATCGGCGCCTTCACCATCGTGGTGGGGATCGCGCTGCTGCTGTTCGGACTCTGGGCCGCCAAGTACTCCTCCGACCGCACCTGGCAGGAGTACCGCGTGGTGTTCCGCGAGGCGGTGACCGGCCTGTCGGTCGGCAGCCCGGTGCAGTACAACGGCATCGCGGTGGGCTCGATCACCGAGCTGACCCTGGCGCCGAACGATCCGCGCCAGGTGGTGGCGCGGATCCGGGTCAACTCGACCACGCCGATCAAGAGCGACACCCGCGCCAAGCTGGGCATCACCAGCCTGACCGGCCCATCGATCATCCAGCTCTCCGGCGGCACCCCGGAAGCGCCGGCGCTGACCTCGATCGACAACAGTGACGCGCCGATCATCCAGACCACGCCCTCGGCGCTGCAGAACATCACCGACACCGCCAACCGCATCGTCGAGCGCCTGGACGAGGTGCTCAGCGACCGCAACGTCGCCAGCATCACCGCCACCCTGCACAACCTGGAAACCATCAGCGGCGGCCTGGCCGACCGCGACCAGGGCATGCAGTCGCTGATCGTCAGCGCGCGCGATGCGGCGCGCAACCTGGACACCACGCTCAAGACCACCAACGGCACCATCCAGCGCCTGGACCAGAATTTGGTGCAGCAGTTGCCGCCGATCCTCAACAAGCTGGAGGACACGCTGAGCAAGCTGGATTCGGCCGCGGGCAATGCCGACAAGATCCTTGGCGAGAACCGCTCGGCGATCAACAGCTTCGCCAACGACGGCCTCGGCCAGCTCGGCCCGACCCTCACCGAACTGCGCGGCCTGATCCGCGACCTGCGCCGGGTCAGCGACCGCCTGGACAACAACCCCGCGCGCTACCTGCTCGGCCGCGACGCCCCGAAGGAGTTCAAACCCAAATGAAGCCGATGCGCGCCTTCCTGCTGCTCGCCGTGCCGGCCCTGCTGCTGACCGGCTGCTCGCTGCCCGGCGGCAACAAGGAGCCGGTGACGATCTACGCGCCGGACGTGCGCGTCACCGCCGACCCGGCCTGGCCGCAGGTGAGCTGGCAACTGGCGCTGACCAAGCCCAGCGCCGCGCGCGTGGTCGACAGTTCGCGCATCGCGGTGCGGCCGACGCCCGACGAACTGCAGGTGTACGGCGGCGTCAGCTGGGCACAGCCGGCCACCGACATGCTCGAGGACATGTTGCTGCGCGCGTTCGAGGATTCCGGGCGCATTCCGGGCGTGGCCCGGCTCGGCACCGGCATCCGCGCCGACTACAAGCTGCTGCTGGACCTGCGCCGTTTCGAATCGGACTACGCCGGGCGCGCGGTGCCGTCGGCGACCATCGAGCTCAACGCCAAGCTGCTTTACAGCGCCGACCAGCGCGTGGTCGCCTCGCGCACCTACCTGGTGACCCAGCCCGCCGCCGGCACAGCCGAATCGCAGGTGGTCGACGCCTTCGGCCAGGCCATGTCGCAACTCGGCCACGACGTGGTCGGCTGGACCCTGCAGCAGGGCCAGGCCGACGCCGCCACCGCGCTGGCGCCCAGCGTGCCGCCGCCGGCCAGCCAGAAGCCGCCGCGGCGCTGATTGGCTCCCCTCTCCCACCGGGAGAGGGGCCGGGGGTGAGGGTGCGGCGGACGCGGAGCCGTCTTCTCCAGACACATCCCTAGCCACCCAACCCTCATCCGCCCCTTCGGGGTACCTTCTCCCAAAGGGAGAAGGATCACGGCTTCGCTCCCCTCTCCCACCGGGAGAGGGGTCGGGGGTGAGGGTGCGACGACCGCGGAGTCGTCTTCTCCAGACATCTCCCCAGCCACCCCACCCTCATCCGCCCCTTCGGTGCACCTTCTCCCAAAGGGAGAAGGATCACGGCTTCGCTCCCCTCTCCCACTGGGAGAGGGGTCGGGGGTGAGGGTGCGGCGGCCGCAGAGCCGTCTTCCCCAGACACGTCCCCAGCCATCCGACCCTCATCCGCCCCTTCGGGGCACCTTCTCCCA
>NZ_AQOJ01000780.1:0-402 GCF_000364685.1 Xanthomonas sp. SHU 166 | reverse complement strand
CCACCCTGGACGAGGCGCTGGCTGCGCAGGCCGCCGGTGCCGATGCGGTGGTCGCGCAGGGGGCGGAGGCCGGCGGCCATCGCGGTGCCTTCGAGGCCGGCAGCGCCGAGCGGCAGTTGACCGGGCTGTTCGCGCTGCTGCCGCGGCTGGCCGACCAGTTGCAGATCCCGGTGATCGCCGCCGGTGGCATCGGCGACGGCCGTGGCATCGCCGCCGCTTTGACCCTGGGCGCGAGCGCGGTGCAGATCGGCACCGCCCTGCTGCGCACCCCGGAGGCGGCGCTGGCACCGGCCTGGGCGGATGCGCTGGCCCAGGCCGAACCCGAGCAGACCACGTTGACCCTCGCCTTTTCCGGCCGCCTGGGCCGCGCGCTGGCCACCGACTACGTGCGCGCCGCCGCTG
>NZ_AQOJ01000779.1:0-718 GCF_000364685.1 Xanthomonas sp. SHU 166 | reverse complement strand
GGCGGGCGGCAGCGCCGCGGCGACCGCCTGGTCCATGCGCGCGACATCGTCGCTGCGTGCCTCATGGTCGGCATGTTGCTGCGCGGCGTCGCTCAGTTGCAGGCGCCGGCGCCAGTCGATGTCCTCGCCGCGGCGCCAGCCGCGCAGAGTCGGCAGGTCATGGGTGGTGGTGGTGGCGAGTGCGTCGGGGCGCCACTGCGCCGGCGGCAGGAACGCGCCGGCGCGGTCGCGGGTGAACAGCAGCACGTCGATGCCCATCACCCCGCGGCGCGACAGTTCGGCGCGGATGCCGTCCGGCACCACGCCCAGATCCTCGCCGATCACGATCGCGCGGTGCCGCCAGGATTCCAGCGCCAGCAGGCGCAGCAGGTCGTGCAGCGGATAGCGCAGGTACACGCCGGTGGACGAGGGCGCGCCGCGCGGGATCACCCACAGCCGCAGCAGGCCGAGGATGTGGTCGATGCGCACGCCGCCGCGATCGCGCATCACCGCACACAGCAGTTCGATGAACGGTGCAAAGCCGCTGGCGCGCAGCGCGGTCGGTGCATAGCCGCAGATGCCCCAGGCCTGGCCGTCGCCGTTGAACGCGTCCGGCGGCGCGCCCAGTTCCAGCCCCTGCAGCACCGCCTGCGGCCACGCCGCGGCCTCGGCACCATGCGCGTCGAAGCCGACCGCCAGGTCGGCGATCAGGCCGATGCCCATGCCGTCGGCGCGCGCC
>NZ_AQOJ01000778.1:0-3636 GCF_000364685.1 Xanthomonas sp. SHU 166 | reverse complement strand
CCCGCGCCAGGCCCCGTGCGGCGGCGCGCCCGCGCCCCGCCAGCGCCGCCGCCAGCGAGGCCCAGTGGCAGGAGTTCTGAGCCCGCACGCCACCGCCGGCGCTCTTTCCTGACTGCCGGCTGTCAATTTCGTCCGTTCCCGGCCGATAACCCGATTGACCGACCATCGCTGCGCACCATGGCCATCCAGACTCCCGCTTCGCCCTCCTCCGGTTCCGACAATCGCGACTTCGACTTCAGCGACCGCGATTTCAAGCGGGTCTGCGACCTGATCTACCAGAAGGCCGGCATCGCCCTGGCCCCGGCCAAGCGCGACATGGTCTACGGCCGGCTGTCGCGGCGCCTGCGCGTGCTGGGCCTGCGCTCGTTCCGCGACTACCTGGACTGGCTGGAGCGCGAAGGCGGCGACGAATGGGAGGCGTTCACCAATGCGCTGACCACCAACCTGACCTCGTTCTTCCGCGAGCCGCACCATTTCGAGCGGCTGCGCGAAGAGTTGCAGAAGCACTCCGGCGCGGCGCCGCTGAAGATCTGGTCCTGCGCATCGTCCACCGGCGAGGAGCCCTACTCGCTGGCGATCACCGCCTGCGAAGCGTTCGGCACGCTGACCCCGCCGGTGCGGATCCTGGCCACCGACGTCGACACCCAGGTGCTGGCCACCGCCTCGCGCGGCGTCTACGCGCTGGAACGCGTCGCCAGCCTCGATCCCGCCCTCAAGCGCAAGTATTTCCAGCGCGGCAGCGGCGCCAACGAAGGCCACTGCCGGGTGCTGCCGGCGCTGCGCGACCTGCTTGAGTTCCGCCAGCTCAACCTGCTGGAACCGCGCTACGACGTCGCCGGCCCGTACCTGGCGCTGTTCTGCCGCAACGTGATGATCTATTTCGACAAGCCCACCCAGCGCGGCATCCTGTCGCGGCTGATTCCGCACCTGGACGACGACGGCATGCTCTACACCGGCCATTCGGAGAACTATCTGCATGCGGCCGACCTGATCCAGCCCTGCGGCCGCACGCTGTATCGCCGGGCGCAGAAGGATCGCGCATGAGCGCCGCGGCCATGGCCCTGGACCAGGTGATGCGCTATCACGACACGCGCTTCCAGACGATGGCGGCCAAGCTGTTGCCGACCCAGTACCTGGTGGTGGACGACGACACCGCGCTGACCACCATCCTGGGCTCGTGCGTGGCCGCCTGCATCCGCGACCCGCTGCTGAAGATCGGCGGCATGAACCACTTCATGCTGCCCGACGGCCAGAGCGGCGACGGCGCGCCGGCCCGCTACGGCAGCTACGCGATGGAAGTGCTGATCAACGACCTGCTCAAGCGCGGCGCCGCCCGCAACCGCCTGGAAGCCAAGGTGTTCGGCGGCGGCAACGTGCTCAAGGGCTTCACCAACAATCCGGTCGGCACGCGCAACGCCGACTTCGTGCTGAACTACCTCAAGGCCGAACATATCCCGGTGGTGGCCGAGGATCTGCGCGGCATCCATCCGCGCAAGATCTGGTTCTTCCCCGCTACCGGCCGCGTGGTCGTGCAGCGCCTGCCGCACGCGCACGAGGAAGCCGAAATCGCCGCGGCCGAGTCGGCGGTGCGCGCCCGTCTCGCCAAAGCCCCCGTCACCGGTGCCGTGGAGTTGTTCGAATGAGCCTGGAAGCCCCTTGCCGCGTGCTGATCGTCGACGACTCGGCGGTCGTGCGACAGATCCTTACCGAAATCCTGTCGGGCGCGCCCGGCGTGGAAGTGGTCGGCTCGGCCGCCGACCCGCTGCTGGCGCGCGAGAAGATCAAGCGCCTGAATCCGGACGTGATCACCCTGGACGTGGAAATGCCGCGCATGGACGGGCTGGCGTTCCTGGAAAACCTGATGCGGCTGCGGCCCACGCCGGTGGTGATGATCTCCTCGCTGACCGAGCGCGGCG
This sequence comes from Xanthomonas sp. SHU 166, assembly GCF_000364685.1. NCBI lineage: Bacteria > Pseudomonadati > Pseudomonadota > Gammaproteobacteria > Lysobacterales > Lysobacteraceae > Xanthomonas > Xanthomonas sp. SHU 166. The sequence goes on along the minus strand of NZ_AQOJ01000778.1, from coordinate 1,720 downwards.
CCGACACCACCCTGCAGGCGCTGTCGCTGGGCGCGGTCGACTTCGTCTCCAAGCCCAAGCTCGACGTGGCCCGCGGGCTGGAGGAGTACGCCGAAGAGATCATCGCCAAGGTCAAGAATGCGTCCAAGGCCAAGGTCCGCGCCCTGGACCGGCCGGCCGCGCCGAAACCGGCCGGCGCCACCGCCACGCCCGCCGCGGTGTCCTCGCTGAAGTTCCGCACCACCGACCGGCTGATCGCCATCGGCGCCTCCGCCGGCGGCACCGAAGCGCTGCGCGTGGTACTGGAAGGCATGCCGGCCGACGCGCCTGCGGTGGTCATGACCCAGCACCTGCCGGCCGGCTTCAGCACCGCCTTCGCCGACCGCCTCAACCGGCACTCGGCCATGGCCGTGCGCGAGGCCAGCGAAGGCGAAGCGATCCTGCCCGGCCACGCCTACCTGCCGCCCGGCGGCAAGCACCTGCAGGTGATCCGCGACGGTGCGCGCTGGCGCTGCAAGATCGACGACGGCCCGCCGGTCAACCGGCACAAGCCGGCGGTGGACGTGCTGTTCCAGTCGGTGGCACGCAACGCCGGCGCCAACGCCATCGGCGCGATCCTCACCGGCATGGGCGACGACGGCGCGCGCGGCCTGCTGGAAATGCTCCAGGCCGGCGCCAGCACCCTGGTCCAGGACGAGGCCACCAGCGTGGTCTGGGGCATGCCCGGCACCGCCTTCCGCCTGGGCGCGGCGCAGGAGGTCTTGCCGCTGGACAAGATCGCCGAGCGGCTGATCGCGCTGTCCGTGCAGGCGCGCTGACACCATGCCGGGCCGCCGCGTCACAACGTCGAGCGTGCCCAGCGACGTCAGCGTGGAGGCGGCGCGGGTGGCATCGGCCCGTTCCGAACTGGACCTGCTGCTCTGCCTGCAATACGCACCGGAAGGCGTGCTGATCGTCGATCCGCAGGCGCGTGTGGTTGCCTTCAACCACACCGCCGAGGCGCTGTGGAACCGTCCCCGCGCGCAGGTGCTGGGGCGTCCGCTCGGCGAGTTGGCCGATGCCGACGTGCGCGACGACTTCATCGCGCATTGCCTGCACGACGGCGGCAGCGGCAGCTACGAGCTGCTGTTGCGCGACTACGATGGCGCAGCGCGCTGGCTGGCGGTGAGCGCGGCGCGGGCACCGCAGCACTACAGCCAATTGCAGGTGCTGTTCGTGCGCGACATCAGCGCCGAGCGCGCCCGCGACGCCAGGATGCGGCTGCTGTCGCTGGCACTGGACTCCAGCGACGCCGCCATCGTCGTCTGCGATCCGGAGTTGAACATCCTCTACGTCAACGCCGGCTTCAGCCAGGTGTTCGGCTATGCCGAGAGCGAAGTGCTGGGGCATCTGCCGAGCAACGTGTTGGCCGGCCCCGGTACCGACATGCAGACCGTGCAGCACACCCGCGAGCGCGTGCGCGCCGGTTTCGGCCACCAGGCCGACATCCTCGCCTACCGCAAGGACGGCACCCCGCTGTGGGCCACCCTGGTGGCCACCCCCATCGCCAGCGAGGATGGCAGCCAACAGCACTACATCCTCTCGTTCACCGACATCACCCAGAGCAAGATGCACGAGGTGCTGCACAAGAACGTGCTGGATGCGCTGGTCCGCGAACAGCCGCTGATCGAGGTCGCCACGCTGATCTGCAAGGAGGTCGAGCGCATCGCGCCGGAACTGATGGCCGCGATCGTGAGTGTCG
>NZ_AQOJ01000777.1:0-7164 GCF_000364685.1 Xanthomonas sp. SHU 166 | reverse complement strand
GGGGCGGGAGCCATTGGCCTGGCACCTGCGTCTGATCGAGCTCTGCGTGCATCTGTGCGCCCTGGCGCTGGAGCGCGAGCAGACCAGGGCACGCGTGCACCAGCTCGCCTTCTACGATTCGCTCACCGGCCTGCCCAACCGGGTGATGTTCAGCGCCCGCGCCGAGCAGGCGCTGGCCGCCGCCGAGCATCAGGGCGCACCGGTGGCGATCCTGTTCGTGGACCTCGACCGCTTCAAGCGCATCAACGAGACCCAGGGCCATGCCGCCGGCGACGGCCTGCTGCGCGACATCGCCCGGCGCATCGGCGACACCCTGGGCCTGACCGATCTGGTCGGTCGCCAGGCCGGCGACGAGTTCGTCCTGATGCTGCCGAACTGCAGCGTCGAGCAGGCCGCCGGCGTCGCCGAACGCCTGCTGCTGGCGCTGGCCGAGCCGCTGGTGGTCGGCCAGGTGACCCTGCACCCCAGCGCCAGCATCGGCGTGGCCATGTTCCCCGACGACGGCCGCGACATCGAGACCTTGCTGCGCCATGCCGACCTGGCCATGTTCCGGGCCAAGCGCGAGGGCGGCGACAGCGTGTGCTACTTCAGTTCCGACATGAACCGCATGGCGCAGGAACGCGTGGCGATGGAGACCGCGCTGCGCGACGCCCTGCATCGCGACAAACTGCAACTGCACTACCAGCCGCAGCTGGACAGCCAGGCGCCGCACGCGCTGTACGGCGTGGAGGCGCTGCTGCGCTGGGAACATCCCAATCTCGGCGCGATCTCGCCGGCGCGGTTCGTGCCGATGGCCGAAGAATGCGGGCTGATCGACGAACTCGGGCAGTGGGTCTTGCGCGAAGCCTGCCGGCAGATGGCCGACTGGCGTCTGCGCGGCATCGCGGTGCCGCGCGTGGCGGTGAACCTGTCGGCGAACAACTTCGCCGACCCCGAGTTGCCCACGCGGGTGGAAGGCCTGCTCGCCGCGTCCGGCCTGCAGCCGGCCGACCTGGCACTGGAAATGACCGAGAGCGTCATGCTCTCCAACACCAACGCGGTGCTGGCCAACCTGCGCCAGTTGCAGGCCAGCGGCGTGCTGCTGTCGCTGGACGACTTCGGCACCGGCTATTCCAGCCTCAGCCATCTGCACCAGTTGCCGGTCAACGAGCTCAAGCTGGACATGAGCTTCGTCAGCGACCTGGAGCACTGCCAGACTTCGCGGGCGCTGACCACCTCGGTGCTGCGGATCGGCGAGACCCTGGGCATGCACACGGTCGCCGAGGGCGTGGAAACCGAAGCGCAACGCGCGTTCCTGGCGCGGCTGGGCTGCCGCGTGCTGCAGGGCTTCCTGTTCGCGCCGGCGCTGCCGGCGGCGGCGCTGGAACACTGGCTGCAGGGGCGAGCGTCCGCACCACAGGCCTAGCGCAGGCAAGCGGCGAACCCGCCGTCGTACGCAGCGCAGGCACCACCAACGAAAAAGCCCGGCAGTGCCGGGCTTTTTCGTTGCGACCGTGCCGCATCGGCGGCACGTCGCGTCAGCGCATCGCCGGGGCGATCAGGCCGCGACCGTCGCGGCCACGTCCTGGTAGTCCTGGATCTGATCGAAGTTCATGTAGCGATAGATCTGTTCGCCACTGGTCTTGATCACGCCCACGTCGGCCATGTACTCCTCCTTGGTCGGGATGCGGCCCAGGCGCGAGCAGATCGCCGCCAGTTCCGCCGAGCCCAGGTACACGTTGGTGTTCCGCCCCAGGCGGTTGGGGAAGTTGCGGGTGGAGGTCGAGAACACCGTGGCGCCCTCGCGCGCCTGCGCCTGGTTGCCCATGCACAGCGAGCAGCCCGGCATTTCCATGCGCGCGCCGGCGGCGCCGAAGGTGCCGTAGTGGCCTTCCTTGGTCAGCTCAGAGGCGTCCATCTTGGTCGGCGGCGCGACCCACAGGCGGGTCGGGATGTCGCGCTTGCCTTCCAGCAGCTTGGCCGCGGCACGGAAGTGGCCGATGTTGGTCATGCACGAGCCGATGAACACTTCGTCGATCGCCGCGCCGGCGACGTCGGACAGGGTCTTCACGTCGTCCGGGTCGTTCGGGCAGGCCACGATCGGCTCGTGGATGTCGGCCAGGTCGATCTCGATCACCGCCGCGTACTCGGCGTCGGCGTCGGGCTCGAGCAGCTGCGGGTCGGCCAGCCACTCCTCCATCTTCTTGATCCGCCGCGCCAGCGAACGCGCGTCGGCATAGCCTTCGGCGATCATCCACTTCAGCAGGGTGATGTTGCTGGTCAGGTACTCGACGATCGGCTCCTTGTTCAGGCGCACCGTGCAGCCGGCGGCCGACCGCTCGGCGGAAGCGTCGGACAGTTCGAACGCCTGCTCCACCTTCAGCTCCGGCAGGCCTTCGATCTCCAGGATGCGGCCGGAGAAGATGTTCTTCTTGCCCTGCTTGGCCACGGTCAGCAGGCCCTGCTTGATCGCGTACAGCGGGATCGCGTTGACCAGATCGCGCAGGGTCACGCCCGGCTGCATCTGCCCCTTGAAGCGCACCAGCACGCTCTCGGGCATGTCCAGCGGCATGACGCCGGTGGCGGCGGCGAAGGCCACCAGGCCGGAACCGGCCGGGAACGAGATGCCGATCGGGAAGCGGGTGTGCGAGTCGCCGCCGGTGCCGACGGTGTCGGGCAGCAGCATGCGGTTGAGCCAGCTGTGGATCACGCCATCGCCCGGACGCAGCGACACGCCGCCGCGGGTGGAGATGAACTCCGGCAGGGTGTGGTGGGTCTTGACGTCCACCGGCTTCGGGTACGCCGCGGTGTGGCAGAACGACTGCATCACCAGGTCGGCGGAGAAGCCCAGGCAGGCCAGATCCTTCAGCTCGTCGCGGGTCATCGGGCCGGTGGTGTCCTGCGAACCCACCGAGGTCATCTTCGGTTCGCAGTAGGTGCCCGGGCGCATGCCCTGGCCTTCCGGCAGCCCACAGGCGCGGCCGACCATCTTCTGCGCCAGCGAGAAGCCCTTGCCGGTGTCCGGCGGGTCCATCGGCAGGCGGAACAGGGTCGAGGCCGGCAGGCCCAGGAACTCGCGCGCCTTGGCGGTGAGGCCGCGACCGACGATCAGCGGGATGCGGCCGCCGGCACGCACTTCGTCGAACAGCACGTCCGACTTCATCGCGAACTCGGCGATCACCTGCCCGTTCTTCAGCGCCTTGCCCTCGTACGGACGCAGTTCGACCACGTCGCCGTGCTCCATCTGCGACACGTCCAGCTCGATCGGCAGCGCGCCGGCGTCTTCCATGGTGTTGTAGAAGATCGGCGCGATCTTCGAGCCCAGGCACACGCCGCCGAAGCGCTTGTTGGGGATGTACGGAATGTCCTCGCCGGTCCACCACAGCACCGAGTTGGTCGCCGACTTGCGCGAGGAACCGGTGCCGACCACGTCGCCGACGTAGGCGACCAGGTGGCCCTTGGCCTTGAGGTCGGCGATTGCCTGGATCGGGCCGCGCTTGCCGTCTTCTTCCGGCTCGAACGGGGCGCCGTCGCGCTTGTTCTTCAGCATCGCCAGCGCGTGCAGCGGGATGTCCGGGCGGGTGGTGGCGTCCGGCGCCGGCGACAGGTCGTCGGTGTTGGTCTCGCCCGGCACCTTGAACACGGTGATGGTCAGGCTCTGCGGCACTTCCGGCTTGCTGGTGAACCACTCGGCCTCGGCCCAGCTCTGCAGCACGGCCTTGGCGTGCGCATTGCCGGCCTCGGCCTTTTCCTGCACGTCGTGGAAGGCGTCGAAGATCAGCAGCGTGTGCTTGAGGCCCTCGGCGGCGACGGCGCCCAGCTCGGCGTTGTCCAGCAGCTCGACCAGCGGATGGATGTTGTAGCCGCCGAGCATGGTGCCCAGCAGTTCGGTGGCGCGGGTGGGCGAGATCAGCGGGGTGGTCTCGCTGCCGAAGGCGACCGCGGCCAGGTACGAGGCCTTGACCTTGGCGGCGTCGTCGACGCCGGCCGGCACGCGGTGGCTCAGCAGCTCGACCAGGAACTGCTCCTCGCCGGCCGGCGGGTTCTTCAGCAGTTCGATGACCTGCGCGGTCTGCTGCGCGCTCAGCGGCAGCGGCGGGATTCCGAGCGCGGCGCGCTCTGCAACGTGGTGGCGATAGGCTTCCAACATGCGGGTTCTCCGGAAAAATACGGTAGGGATGTGCGGCAGCGGCGGCGCGGCGTCAGCCGGCAGGCTTGGGGACGATGATCTTCAGGCCTTTGAAGTAATCGCGGAAAAAACGGTCGTCGTGGGTGATCAGGCCATTGCATTGCAGCAGCGCATGCGCACCGATCAGGAAATCGGCCACCACCCGCTCGCGCTTGCCGCCACGGGCGCGGAAGCGGCGCTGCATCTCGCCGGCGCGCAAGGCCGACTTGGCCTCCAGCGCGCTGAAGCGGATGCTCATGTCCTCCAGCACCGACAAGGCCTCGGCGCCGTCGCGCAGCGCGCTGCAGACTTCGGCCAGGACGATGTCGCAGACCACCACCGGGCCGGTGCTCAGGCACTGGCGCAGGCAGGCTTCGGTGGCGTCGGCCTGCGGGCCGTCGGCCAGCAGGTCGACCAGCACGGACGAGTCGATGGCGATCATGCGCCGGCGTCGGGCTCGGGTTCGAACGGATCGCCCGGGGCACGGCCGCGGATGGCGCGCATCGCCTCGTCGGTGCTGGCGAAGCCGTCGAGCTTGAAGCGGCCGCGGGCGCGCGAGATGGCATCGTCCACGCTCTTGCGCAGGATGATCCGGCCGCCGTCCAGTTCCACCTTCAGGATGGTGCCCTTGCTCAGGCCCAGCGCATCGCGCACGGCCTTCGGCAGGGTGATCTGACCGCGTTCGGCGACAGTGGCTTCCATCGGGCGGGCTCCACAAGGTATGTACGAATTTTACATACTTGAAGCGTCATACTCAAGCCCGCATACAGCGGCGGTCACACCTGCCATACACACTGAATCGGTCAGAATGACCGCAGTCCCTACAGCCGCGACGCCATAGGAGTTCCGTGATGAGCGATTCCTTTTCCACCCGCGCCTCGCTCGAGGTCAACGGCCAACGCTACGCCTACTACAGCCTGCCCAAGCTCGCCGAGCGCTTCGATATCGCCCGCCTGCCCTACTCGCTGAAGATCCTGCTGGAAAACCTGTTGCGCCACGAAGACGGCGGCGTGACCGTGGGCAAGGACCACATCGAGGCGGTGGCCAAGTGGGATCCCAAGGCCGAACCCGACACCGAGATCGCCTTCATGCCGGCGCGCGTGGTGCTGCAGGACTTCACCGGCGTGCCCTGCGTGGTCGACCTGGCGGCGATGCGCGATGCGGTGGTCAAGCTCGGCGGACGCCCGGAGCAGATCAACCCGCTGATCCCCTCGGAACTGGTGATCGACCATTCGGTGCAGGTGGACGTGTTCGGCAAGCCCGACGCGCTGGACCTCAACGGCAAGATCGAATTTCAGCGCAACAAGGAACGCTACGGCTTCCTGCGCTGGGGCCAGAAGGCCTTCGACAACTTCAAGGTGGTGCCGCCGAACACCGGCATCGTGCACCAAGTCAACCTGGAGCACCTGGCGCGGGTGGTGATGACCGGCGAGCGCGACGGCGAGGCCATCGCCTACCCGGACACCGTGTTCGGCACCGACAGCCACACCACGATGATCAACGGCATCGGCGTGCTCGGCTGGGGCGTGGGCGGCATCGAGGCGGAAGCGGCGATGCTCGGCCAGCCTTCGTCGATGCTGATCCCGCAGGTGGTGGGCTTCAAGCTCACCGGCAAGCTGCCCGAAGGCGCCACCGCCACCGACCTGGTGCTGACGGTGACGCAGATGCTGCGCAAGCACGGCGTGGTCGGCAAGTTCGTCGAGTTCTTCGGCGACGGCCTGCAGCACCTGCCGCTGGCCGACCGCGCCACCATCGGCAACATGGCGCCCGAGTACGGCGCCACCTGCGGCATCTTCCCGATCGACGCCGAATCGCTGACCTATCTGCGCCTGTCCGGGCGCAGCGAGGAGCAGATCGCGCTGGTCGAGGCCTACGCCAAGGCGCAGGGCCTGTGGCACGACGCCGACAGCGCGCATGCCGAATACAGCGCGGTCCTGGAACTGGACATGGGCGAGGTCAAGCCGTCGCTGGCCGGCCCCAAGCGCCCGCAGGACCGCGTGCTGCTGGAAGACATGCAGCGCAACTACCGCGACAGCCTGGTGCCGTTCGCCGACGCGCGCGCCAAGCGCCGCAGCGATGCCGTGCAGGAAGACCGGCTCAAGAACGAAGGCGGCGGCGGCACCGCGGTCGGTGCCCAGGCGGCGCATGCGCAGGACGCCGAGGCCAGCGGCTCCGGCTGGCAGCTGCGCGACGGCGCGGTGGTGATCGCGGCGATCACCTCCTGCACCAACACCTCCAACCCGGCGGTGATGCTCGGCGCCGGCCTGCTCGCGCGCAATGCCGTGGCCAAGGGCCTGAAGGCGCAGCCGTGGGTCAAGACCTCGCTCGGGCCGGGCTCGCTGGTGGTCACCGACTACCTGAAGAAGGCCGGGGTCATGCGCGACCTGGAGCAGCTCGGCTTCTACGTGGTCGGCTACGGCTGCACCACCTGCATCGGCAACTCCGGCCCGCTGCCCGAGGACGTCTCCGCGGCGATCGCCAAGGACGACCTGGTGGTGGCCTCGGTGCTGTCGGGTAACCGCAACTTCGAAGGCCGCGTGCATCCGGAAGTGAAGATGAACTACCTGGCCTCGCCGCCGCTGGTGGTCGCCTATGCCATCGCCGGCACCACCGACATCGACCTGACCCGCGACCCGCTGGGTACCGGCAGCGACGGCCAGCCGGTGTACCTGCGCGACATCTGGCCGAGCAACAAGGAGATCGGCGACACCATCGCCGCCACGGTCGGCCCGGAGATGTTCAAGCAGAACTACGCCGACGTGTTCAAGGGCGACAGCCGCTGGAACACCATCGCCTCGCCCGATGGCGAGCTGTACGCGTGGGATGGCGCCTCCACCTACATCAAGAACCCGCCCTACTTCGACGGCATGACCATGCAGGTCGGCCGCATCGAGGACGTGCACGGCGCGCGCGTGCTGGGCCTGTTCGGCGATTCGATCACCACCGACCACATCTCCCCGGCCGGCAACATCAAGAAGGACTCGCCGGCGGGCCGCTTCCTGCAGGAGCGCGGCGTG
>NZ_AQOJ01000776.1:0-651 GCF_000364685.1 Xanthomonas sp. SHU 166 | reverse complement strand
GCTACGGCAGCCGCCGCGGCAACGACGACGTCATGGTCCGCGGCACCTTCGCCAACATCCGCATCAAGAACCTGATGTTCGGCGGCGAGGAAGGCGGCAACACCCTGTACCACCCGCCCGGCGGTGGCCAGCCGGAAAAGCTGGCGATCTACGACGCGGCGATGAAGTACAAGGCCGACGGCGTGCCGCTGGTGGTGATCGGCGGCAAGGAGTACGGCACCGGCTCCTCGCGCGACTGGGCGGCCAAGGGCACCAACCTGCTCGGGGTCAAGGCGGTGATCGCCGAGAGCTTCGAGCGCATCCACCGCTCCAACCTGGTCGGCATGGGCGTGCTGCCGCTGCAGTTCCTGCAGGGCCAGAACGCGCAGTCGCTGGGCCTGGACGGCTCGGAGGTGTTCGAGATCACCGGCCTGCAGGACGGCGCCAGCAAGCGCGCCCAGGTCAGCGCGACCAAGGCCGACGGCGCCGTGCAGACGTTCGAGGTGGCGGTGATGCTGCTGACGCCGAAGGAAGTGGAGTATTTCCGCCACGGCGGTCTGCTGCAGTACGTGCTGCGTCAGTTGGCCGCGCGCTGACCGACCCTGCGGTTTCCGGCAGCGGAAACCCGGCCCCCGCGCCAGCGCGGGGGCGCTGCGCCGGCACGCGAACCAA
>NZ_AQOJ01000775.1:0-21862 GCF_000364685.1 Xanthomonas sp. SHU 166 | reverse complement strand
CTGCTGCAGTACGTGCTGCGTCAGTTGGCTGCGCGCCGATCCGCCCGCGGGTGTCCGACAGCGGAAGCCCGGCCCCCGCGACTGCGCGGGGGCGCTGCGCGGTGGCTCAGGGCGCGTCCTCGTCGCTGCGCAAGGCGCGCAGCAAGCCGATCATGTACAGCACCAGGATGAACGAGAACGGCAGGCCGCACAGCACCACCGCGGTCTGCATCGCGGTGAAGTTGCCGGCCAGCAGCAGTCCGATGCTGGCCACCGTGATGCCCGCCGCCCAGAACACGCGCAGCCAGATCGGCGCATCGTGCTCGTCCTCCGTGCCGCCCTCGACCCGACGCGTACACAGGTTGGCGATCATCAAGGTGCCCGAATCCACCGGGGTCAGGAACAGCACGAAGCCGATCACCACCGCGGCGCCGGCCACGTACGGCGCGGCGGGCAGATATTCCAGCAGCTTGAACAGGGTCATCGCCGCATCGTGCTGCGCCACCTGGCCCAGAACCGCCTGGCCATGGTTGAGCACCAGATCGATCGCGGTGTTGCCGAAGATCGACAACCACGCCAGGGTGAAACCCAGCGGGATCAGCAACACCCCCAGAATCACCTCGCGAATGGTGCGGCCGCGCGAGATCCGGGCGACGAACAGCCCCACGAACGGCGCCCAGGCGATCCACCACGCCCAATAGAACAGCGTCCACGAGCCGAGCCAGGTGCGCCCGTTGCGATCGTTGAGATACATCTCGAAGCTCTTGCGCACGAACGCGGCCAGATAGTCGCCGGTGTTCTGCACCAGGCCGTCCAGCAGGTGCAGGGTCGGCCCGGTGCACAGCACGAACAGCAGCAGCACGCACAGCAGGCGCACATTGAGGTTGGACAGCCAGGCGATGCCCTTCTCCACCCCGGCGACCACGCCCAGCGTCGCCACCGCCATCATCGCCAGCACGATCAGCACCAGCACCTGCGGGGTATTGGGCAGGCCGAACAGGTAGACCAGGCCCGATTGCAGCACCAGCGCGCCGATGCCCAGGTTGGTGACCATGGAGATCAGCGTGGCCAGGATGCCGAAGCCATCCACCATGTCGCCGATGCGGCCATGCACGCGGTCGCCGAAGACCGGCTGCAATGCCGAGCGCAACGCCAGCGGCAGGTTGCGGCGATAGGCGAAATACCCCAGCGCCACGCCCACCAGCGCGTACAGCGCCCAGCCGTGCAGCCCCCAGTGCAGAAAGGTCAGCACCAGCGCCTCGCGCGCGGCCGCCGCGGTGCCGCCGGGCTGTCCGGGCGGGCTCAGGAAATGATCCAGCGGCTCGTAGGCGCCGTAGTACAGCAGCGCGATGCCGATACCGGCGGAAAACAGCATCGACACCCAGGCCACGTAGCCGAACGCCGGCACTTCGTCATTGCGGCCCAGGCGGATGCGCCCGTACGGCGAGGCCGCCAGCCACAGCACGAACCCCAGGCACGCCACGATCAACACCATGTACCACCAGCCGAAACCGGCCGACACCCCGGCCTGCGCCCATTGCAGCCAGTGTTCGCTGGCTTCGGGGAAGAGCACGGTGAGCAGCCCGAGCACGCCGATGGACAGCGATGCGCTGAAGAACACGAAGCGATTCAGGCGCAGGGCCGAGCGCTTGGGAGGAGCCTGGAAAGACATGCAGTTGTCTCATCGGTCCGGATGGGCGCATGGGCAAGGCCGGACCGGAAACCGGGCCCATGGCGTGGGGGGCGGGTGCATCGTATGGTTTATTGATTGAACGTTCAATCAATAAAAAGCATAATGGCCGCCAGCCGATCCCGTGGGATCGAAGACCGTGGAGCCGCGATGCCCAAGAAAGGCGTGGAACCGATCCGCCGCGAGCAGCTGATCCGTGCCACTTTCCAGACCATCGACGAGATCGGCATGGCCGATGCGACCGTCGCCACCATCGCCAGGAAGGCCGGGCTTTCCAGCGGCATCGTCGCCCACTACTTCGGCGACAAGGACGGCCTGCTCAATGCCGCGATGCGGCAGATCCTGCGCGATCTGCGCGCCGCGGTGTCGCGCTGCCGCGGCGCGTCCGAGGACACCCCGCGTGCGCAACTGCGCGCCATCGTCGATGGCAATTTCGACGACAGCCAGGTCAACGGCGCGGCCATGCGCGTCTGGCTGACCTTCTGGGCCGCGAGCATGCACCAGCCGGAACTGGCGCGGCTGCAGCGGGCCAACGATCAGCGCCTGTTCTCCAACCTGTGCCATCAGTTCAACCGGGCGCTGCCGCGGGCGCAGGCGCGCCAGTCCGCGCGCGGGCTGGCCGCGATGATCGACGGCCTGTGGTTGCGCGGCAGCCTGGTCGGCGCCGCCTTCGATACCGGCAAGGCGCAGCGCATCGCCTACGAATACATCGACTTCCAACTGCGGGCCGACACGCCCTGACGCGCGCCTGCCGCGCCCACCGCCTTTCCAGGAGCCCCCATGACCGCCCTTCCCGTCCAACAGCTCTACATCCACGGTCGCCTGGTCGATGCCAGCAGCGGCAGGACCTTCCAGACCGTCAATCCGGCCAACGGCCAGGTCCTGGCCGAGGTGCAGATCGCCAGCCAGGCCGACGTCGAGCGCGCCGTGCAGAGCGCGGCCGCAGGCCAGAAGGTCTGGGCCGCGATGACCGCGATGGAGCGCTCGCGCATCCTGCGCCGCGCCGTGGATCTGCTGCGCGCGCGCAACGACGCCCTGGCCCGGCTGGAAACCCTGGACACCGGCAAGGCGCTGAGCGAGACCACCAGCGTGGACATCGTCACCGGCGCCGACGTCCTGGAGTACTACGCCGGCCTGGCCACCGCGATCGAAGGCATCCAGTTGCCGCTGCGCGCATCGAGCTTCTTCTACACCCGCCGCGAGCCGCTGGGCGTGGTCGCCGGCATCGGTGCCTGGAACTATCCGATCCAGATCGCCCTGTGGAAATCGGCCCCGGCGCTGGCCGCGGGCAACGCGATGGTGTTCAAGCCGTCCGAAGTCACCCCGCTGAGCGTGCTGGAGCTGGCCAAGCTCTACACCGAGGCCGGCGTGCCGGACGGCGTGTTCAACGTGGTGCAGGGCCCGGGCCGCGAGATCGGCAACTGGCTGACCGAGCATCCGGCGATCGAGAAGATCTCCTTCACCGGCGGCGTGGCCACCGGCAAGAAGGTGATGGCCGCCGCGGCCGCCTCCTCGCTGAAGGAAGTGACCATGGAACTGGGCGGCAAGTCGCCGTTGCTGATCTGCGACGACGCCGACCTGGACCGCGCCGCCGACATCGCGGTGATGGCCAACTTCTTCAGCTCCGGCCAGGTCTGCACCAACGGCACCCGCGTGTTCGTGCCGCGCCGCATGCTGGCCGCGTTCGAGGCGGCGCTGGTCGAGCGCGTGCAGCGCATCCGCATCGGCGACCCGATGGCGGCCGCCACCAACTTCGGCCCGCTGACCAGCTTTGCGCACATGGAGAATGTGCTGCGCTACATCGACAGCGGCAAGGCCGAAGGCGCGCGCCTGCTGATCGGCGGCGGCCGCGCCAGCGCAGGCGCGCTGGCCGACGGTGCCTACGTGCTGCCGACCGTGTTCTCCGACTGCCGCGACGACATGCGCATCGTCAGGGAAGAGATCTTCGGGCCGGTGATGAGCCTGCTCGCCTACGACGACGAGGAAGAGGCGATCCGCCGCGCCAACGCCACCAGCTTCGGCCTGGCCGCCGGCGTGGTCAGCAAGGACATCAGCCGCGCCCACCGCATCATCCACCGCCTGGAAGCCGGCATCTGCTGGATCAACACCTGGGGCGAATCGCCGGCCGAAATGCCGGTCGGCGGCTACAAGGAATCGGGCGTCGGCCGCGAGAACGGCCTCTCGACCCTGGCCCACTACACCCGCGTCAAGTCGGTGCAGGTCGAACTGGGCGACTACGCCAGCGTGTTCTGAGCCGCGCCCCCCTCGTCCGGCCGACGCGCCGATCCGACCTTCCGCCGGGACGCCTGCGCGCAGCGCGCCCCGGCCTGCTGGAGAACCGTCATGAAGACTGCCCAAGCGTACGACTACATCATCATCGGCGCCGGCTCGGCCGGCAACGTGCTGGCCACGCGGCTGACCGAGGATGCCGATGTCAGCGTGCTGTTGCTGGAAGCCGGCGGCCCCGACTACCGCCTCGACTTCCGCACCCAGATGCCGGCCGCGCTGGCCTTCCCGCTGCAGGGCCGGCGCTACAACTGGGCGTACAAGACCGACCCGGAGCCGTTCATGAACCACCGCCGCATGGACTGCGGCCGCGGCAAGGGCCTGGGCGGCTCCTCGTTGATCAACGGCATGTGCTACATCCGCGGCAACGCGATGGACTACGACAACTGGGCCGGCATGCCGGGCCTGGAAGACTGGACCTACCTGGACTGCCTGCCCTATTTCCGCAAGGCCGAAACCCGCGACATCGGTGCCAACGACTACCACGGCGGCGACGGTCCGCTGCGCGTGACCACGCCCAAGTCCGGCAACAACCCCCTGTTCGCGGCGATGATCGAAGCCGGCGTGCAGGCCGGCTACCCGCGCACCGACGACCTCAACGGCTACCAGCAGGAAGGCTTCGGCCCGATGGACCGCACGGTGACGCCGCACGGGCGCCGCTCCAGCACCGCACGCGGCTACCTGGATCTGGCCAGATCGCGGCCGAACCTGACCATCGTCACCCACGCGCTGACCGACCGCATCCTGTTCTCCGGCAAACGCGCCATCGGCGTGCAGTGGCTGCGCAACGACGTGCTGCAGCGCGCCACCGCCCGCCGCGAAGTGCTGCTGTGCGGCGGCGCCATCGCCTCGCCGCAGATCCTGCAGCGCTCCGGCGTCGGCCCGGCCGACCTGTTGCGCGGGCTGGACATCGAGCTGGTCCACCACCTGCCCGGCGTCGGCGCCAACCTGCAGGATCACCTGGAAATGTACCTGCAGTACGAATGCAGGCAGCCGGTGTCGCTGGCACCGGCGCTGAAGCTGTACAACCAGCCGGCGATCGGTGCGCAATGGCTGTTCCTGGGCACCGGCATCGGCGCCAGCAATCAGTTCGAGGCCGGCGGCTTCATCCGCAGCCACGAGGACTTCGCCTGGCCGAACCTGCAGTACCACTTCCTGCCGGTGGCGATCAATTACAACGGCTCCAACCCGATCAAGACGCACAGCTTCCAGATGCACGTGGGGTCGATGCGCTCGCCCAGCCGCGGCCGCATCCACATCGTCTCCAAGGACCCGCGTCAGCATCCGAGCATCCTGTTCAACTACATGTCGCACGAACAGGACTGGCGCGAGTTCCGCGCCGCGGTGCGGATCACCCGCGAGATCTTCGCGCAGCCGGCGCTGGCGGCGTACAGCGGCCGCGAGATCTCGCCGGGGAGCGAACTGCGCAGCGACGCGCAGATCGACGCGTTCGTGCGCGAACACGCAGAGACCGCCTACCACCCGTCGTGCTCGAACAAGATGGGCCACGCCGACGATCCGATGGCGGTGGTGGACGGCCAGGGACGCGTGCACGGCCTCGAAGGCCTGCGCATCGTCGATGCCTCGATCATGCCGCAGGTGGTGACCGGCAATCTCAACGCGCCGACGATCATGATCGCCGAGAAGCTGGCCGACCGCATCCGCGGCCGCCAGGCGCTGCCACGCAGCACCGCGCCGTACTACGTCGCCGATGGCGCACCGGTGCGCCGCACGCGCTGAGCCGGACCTAACCCGCGGTGGCGCTGCCGCCGGGCTGCGCGTGGCAGCATTGCTCGGGCCGGCACCGCCCACGCGCGCGCGCCAGTGGTGGCCGCGCGCCGCCGACGCGGCGCCGCAGCCTGCGGCCCTGCCCTGTTCGCCTTTGCCCTACGGAACGGTATGCTGCCGTTGCCGGTTCTAGCGGATACTGTCCGTACAGAGCCCAACAATACGTTTCCTGGAGGGGGAATATGAGTCTGGATCGTCCGTGGTTGCAGAGTTATCCGGCCGGCGTTGGCGCCGACATCAACGTCGACGAGTACCGCTCCGTCGCCGCGGTGTTCGAAAGCTCCGTGGCCAAGTTCGGAGACCGCCCCGCCTACTGCAACTTCGGCAAGACCCTGACCTACCGCGAGGCCGGCGAACTGGCCCGGCAATTCGCCGGCTACCTGCTGGGCGAACTGCAGCTCAAGAAAGGCGACCGCGTCGCCCTGATGATGCCCAACTGCCTGCAGTACCCCATCGCCACCTTCGGCGTGCTGCTGGCCGGCATGACCGTGGTCAACGTCAATCCGCTGTACACCCCGCGCGAACTGCGCCACCAGCTGATCGACTCCGGCGCCAGCGCCCTGGTGGTGATCGACAACTTCGGTACCACCGTGCAGGAAGTGCTCGCCGATACCCCGGTCAAACAGGTCATCACCACCGGCCTGGGCGACATGCTGGGCTTCCCCAAGGGCCCGCTGGTCAACTTCGTGCTGAAGTACGTCAAGAAGCTGGTGCCGGACTACGACATCCCCAACGCGATCCGCTTCCGCGACGCGCTGACCCTGGGCCGCCTGCACACGCTGCCTCAGATCGACATCGAACCGGACGACATCGCCTTCCTGCAGTACACCGGCGGCACCACCGGCGTGGCCAAGGGCGCGATGCTGACCCACCGCAACCTGGTCGCCAACATGCTGCAGGCCGGCGCCTGGATCTCGGCGACCGGCAAGCTGGAGGAAGGCAAGGAAGTCATCATCACCGCGCTGCCGCTGTACCACATCTTCGCGCTGACCGCGAACGGGCTGGTCTTCATGAAGCTCGGCGGGCTCAACCACCTGATCAGCAATCCGCGCGACATGCCGGGCTTCGTCAAGGAGCTGCAGAAGACCCGCTTCACCGCCTTCACCGGCGTCAACACCCTGTTCAACGGCCTGCTCAACACCCCCGGCTTCGACAAGGTGGATTTCTCCTCGCTGAAATTCACCCTCGGCGGCGGCATGGCGGTGCAACGCGCGGTGGCCGAGCGCTGGAAGCAGGTCACCGGGGTCACCCTGGTCGAAGCCTACGGCCTCACCGAGACCTCGCCGGCGGCCTGCATCAACCCGCTGACCCTGACCGAATACAACGGCGCGATCGGCCTGCCGATCCCGTCCACCGACGCCTGCGTCAAGGACGACCAGGGCCAGGTCCTCGCCCATGGCGAGGTCGGCGAGCTGTGCATCCGCGGGCCGCAGGTGATGAAGGGCTATTGGCGCCGTCCGGAGGAAACCGCCAGCGCCATCGACGCCGACGGCTGGCTGCACACCGGCGACATGGCGCGGATGGATCCGCAGGGCTTCTTCTACATCGTGGATCGCAAGAAGGACATGATCCTGGTGTCCGGCTTCAACGTGTATCCGAACGAGGTCGAGGACGTCATCGCGATGATGCCCGGTGTGCTGGAAGTGGCCGCGGTCGGCGTGCCGGACGAAAAATCCGGCGAGGCGGTCAAGGTGGTGATCGTGAAGAAGGACCCCAACCTGACCGCCGACGAGGTGAAGGCGCACGCCCGCGCCAACCTCACCGGCTACAAGCATCCGCGCATCGTCGAGTTCCGCAAGGAGTTGCCCAAGACCAACGTGGGCAAGATCCTGCGGCGCGAACTGCGCGACGCGCCGCCGCCGCAATAAGCAGGTCCGACGGGCACCCACGCGGCGCCCGTGCAGGCGCTGGCGGGGCGAGTTCCGGCCGCGGCACCCGGGTGTAGCATCCGCCGGGTGGAAACGCACTCGCCCGCTGCGCCACGCCATCTCCGCGGGCGTCTTTCCGAGAGCCCGCCATGAGCACGATCGACACGCTGCCCCGTACCCGCGCCTACTCCAGCATCCGCATCGATGCGGACGGCGACGACGATAGCCATTGGCTGTACATGCATGCGAATCCGCAACTCGGAACGCGTCCCTGCTTCCATAGCCAGATGCTAGATGACGTCCTTGCAGCGCTGGAGGTCATGACGACGCGATCGCAGGCGCCCAGGAAGAGCGCGCTGCAGCATCTGGTCATCGCCTCGGACGCCAATGTCTTCAACCTCGGCGGCGATCTCGCGCTTTTTTCCGACCTCATCCGCCGCAAGGACCGTGCGCAACTGCTCGACTACGCCTATCGCTGCGTCAGCGGCGTCCACCAACTGCATCGCGGCCTGTCGGGCGATGTGCGCACCATCGCTCTGCTGCAGGGCGATACGCTGGGCGGGGGGCTTGAGATGGCGTTGGCCTGCCACACCATCGTTGCGGAGGAAGGCGTCACCATGGGCTTGCCCGAGGCGATTTTCGGGCTGATTCCCGGCATGGGCGCTTATTCGTTCCTGTGCAAGCGGGTCGCTCCGCATGTCGCCGAACGGATCATTCTGAGCGCCGACCTCTACAGCAGCGAGCAGATGCACGCGATGGGCATCGTCGATGTGCTGGTCCCGCGGAATCAGGGCATCGACCGCGTGAAGCAACTCATCCACGACCAGCGCCGCAACCCGCAGTCGTACCTGGCGATGAACGCCGTGCGCAATCTGGCGCAACCCGTGACGCTGCAGGAACTGCAGGCGATCACCGACATCTGGGTCGACTCCGCGTTGGCGTTGGACGAGAAATCGCTGCGCACGATGGATCGGCTGGTACGCGCGCAGACCCGGCGTGCGCGGGACGTCGCAGCCTAGGGCAAGACGTCAGCGGTCTGCGATCAGTGGTCGGCCCGGTGCCATGCCCGGGCCCTACTGCGGGGTCAGCGCAGCTCGTTCTCTTCGGAACTGGCGCTGCGGCGCGCGCGCGCCTCGAGTACTTCTCTGCCCTCGGTCAGACTGGCATTGAGTGCCATCAATCGGGAGCGCCATTCGCTGCGCATCTGCCATTCCGCCATCTGCATCAGTTCGCCACCGAGGCTGGCCAACCGGATCAGGCCCAGATTGCTCGCCACGCCCTTGATCGCGTGGGCATGTTCGCGCAGGCGTTCCCAATGCTCCGCGTCACCTGCGATCTGCATGCCGCCCAGACAGCCTTCGGCGTCGTTGAGGCACTGCGAAATGAACTCGCGCTCGAATCCCTCGCCCATGCCCAGCCCGGCCAGTTCGTCGAGCACAGAGGAATCCAGCACCCCTTCGGCGGTGGCACTCAACTGCCTGACCTGAGCCTCGCCCGAACCGCGCAGACGTCCTTCCACCGCGATGTCGGCCAGGGTATCCAGCAAACGGCTGGCCACCACCGGCTTGGCCAGGAACGTGTGCGCACCGGCCTGCTCGCAACGCTGGATCGCATCGGGCGTGACATCCGCGCTGAGCACGACCACAGGCGTTCGCGGGCCGCCAGCCTGCATGATCCGCAACTGCTTCAGCATGTCCAATCCGCTCATGCCCGGCATGTGCAGATCGACGATGACCCCGTCGAACTCGCTCTCCGCCAAGGCGTCCAGCACCGATTCGGCCCCTTCGACGCAGATCGGACGGTGACCGGCCTTCTGCAGCAGTCGCTGCAGCACCATGCGATTGGCGGCATGATCGTCGGCCACCAGAATGCGCATGCTGCGGATGCGTGCACGGTGGCGCAGGAAGGGATCGGAAAAGGCGATGACGTTCCCGGGCTGACCGTTTTCCTCGGGATGTTCGGCGGCAGCCGCTTCCGTTTCCGGCGCTTCCTCGACGCTGCTCGCGGCGATCTCGAAAGGCAGATCGAACCAGAACCGGCTGCCGCGCGGCAGGTTCTCCTGATAGCCGATACTGCCGCCCATCGATTCCACCAGGCCTTTGGCGATCGTGGTCCCTAGCCCGGTGCCCTCGTAGCGCCGGGCCAGCCCCACATCCGCCTGCTCGAACGCATCGAACAACCGCGATCGCATCGATTCCGGCACCCCGATACCGGTATCGACAATATCGAAACTCAGCCACGTCCGCTCCGCGTCGCTGCGCAGCAGCTTGACCCGCACGTCGACGCGACCGGAATCGGTGAACTTGATCGCATTCCCGGCCAGATTCAGCAGCACCTGGCGCAGGTGACCCGCGTCGCCCAGCAGATGGTTCGGTACTTCGGCAGCGATGTCGACGAAATAGCCGATCGCCTTGGCCCGCGCCTGCGGCTGCAGGATCAGCCCGATCTGCTCCGCGGTCTCGCGCAGCGAGAAGGCGCTCTTGTCGACGCGGACCTTTCCGGCCTCGATGGCGGAGATGTCCAGCACCTCTTCGACCAGCGAGAGCAGGCTCTTGGCAGAGGCCTGGATGGTGCTGACGCACTCGCGCTGCTCGGCATCGAGCCTGGTTGTCGACAGCACCTCGGTCATGCCCGAGAGGCCATTGAGCGGCGTGCGGAACTCGTGGCTCATGTTGGCCAGAAAGCGGCTCTTCGCCTCGTTGGCGCGCTGCGCTTCCTTGGTCGCCTGGGTCAATTGCCGCAGCAGCCCAGACAGATAGAGCGGCACCGCCAGCAGGCCGACGACCAGACCGATCCCCAGCCCAAGGTTGTTGCGCCAGTAGGGTGTCACCAGCACGGTGGTGCCGAAGCTGGTCACCCCCATGGCCACCGCCAGATACAGATACCGGTTGCCGTAGCGCAAACCGTTGCCGACCGTCACCCACAGCACCACGACGTACATCCAGGCCAGCGGCTCGCCCATGCCGATCATGGCCGCGGCGATCAGGCCGTAGTCGGCGATCATGCCGATGATCCGTCGCGTGTCGCAACGCTCCGGCCGCCACAGCAGCCAGGCCAGCACGCCCAGCGACAGCACCAGACCGGACGACACCACGGCGACCACGTTCAAATACTCGCGCATCGGCAAGGTCGCGCGCGGACCCGGCAGCAACACGTAGCTCAGGATGATGGAGATCAGGACGATCCGCACCAGGGCCTGCGCATGCTCGGTATCCTTGCGCTCCGCGAACCGTTGCCGCACCCACGTGATCGCCGAGGTCATGTCAGACTCCTGGTCGCGCCGAGGCGGTGGAGAATTTCTCGCAGATCACCTGCAGCTGCTCGCGGCCGCGGAACAGCGCGTCCACGCAGCGCGGGTCGAACAGGCGGCCGCGCTGGGCGTAGAGATAGGCCAGCGTCGCATCCATGGTCCAGGCTTCCTTGTAGGGGCGCGGCGAGATCAGCGCGTCGAACACGTCGGCGACCGCCACGATCCGCGCTTCCAGCGGAATCGCCTCGCCGACCAGGCCGTCCGGGTAGCCGCTGCCGTCGTAGCGCTCATGGTGGCGCAGGGCGATCAGCGCGCCGACCTGAATGAAACGGTTCTGGCTGCCGCTGAGCAGTTCGTAGCCGATGCGCGGGTGCATGCGCATCACCGCCATCTCGTCCTCGTTGAGCTTGCCCGGCTTGAGCAGCACCGCGTCGGGAATGGCGATCTTGCCCATGTCGTGCAGGCTCGCGGCCATCTCGATGACCCGCACCTCGTCCTCGGACAGGCCCAGTTGCTCGGCGATCAGCCCGGCCACGTGCGCCATGCGTTCCAGGTAGGCGCTGGTGCCGACGTCGCGGTACTCGATGGCCCGCGCCAGCCGCGACAGGGTCTCGCGCTCGCGTTCCTCGACCTCGCGCATGCTGGCCAGCAGGCGCTGCTCCAGCGACATCGCGCGCTGCTTGATGTTCTCGCTCTGCAGCCGCAGCTGCAGCAGGTTGTGGCAACGCGCGCGCAGCTCGCGCGGGCGGATCGGCTTGACCAGGAAGTCGATCACCCCCGCTTCCAGCGCCGCCTGGCGGATCGGCTCGTCGCCGACCACGGTGATCAGGATGATCGGGATGTCGCGGTGCTTGGGCAGCCGGCGCAGGCGCCGCGCGAACTCCAGCCCGTCCATGCCCGGCATGCGGTAGTCGAGCAGCAACAGGTCGACCTTGCCGGCCTCGCACCAGGCCAGCGCGGCCTGCGAGTCGCCGAAGTCGCGCACGGTCAGTTCCGGGGCGATGTCCTCGATGACATGCCGCAGCATCGTCCGCGCGGAGGTCTGATCGTCGACGATGACGATGTTCAAACGATTGTCGCTTCCGTCCGCCCAGTGGAGACGGTCCCCGTTCGAGGACGCGCCGGAGAGGCTCATGCTGGCATCATGCATCTGCAATCCTCCGCCCGTCGCATCTGCGCGGGCTGCTGAGACGACAACGGGAACGCGCCGACGCTGACTCACCCCGGCCCGTCCACCTCACTTCCTTTTGCGTGCAACGCCTGGTGCAAGAACCGCGCCACCTCGTCCGCGGCTAGATTAAGCCTCCGGACGCATGTACGGAAACAGCAGCACGTCACGGATCGAGCTGCTGCCGGTGAGCAACATTACCAGTCGGTCGATGCCGATGCCCAGGCCGCCGGTCGGCGGCAGCCCGACTTCCAGCGCCCGGATGTAGTCGGCGTCGAAGTGCATGGCCTCGTCGTCGCCCTCGTCCTTCGCCGCCACCTGTGCCTGGAACCGCGCCGCCTGGTCCTCCGGGTCGTTGAGCTCGGAGAAGCCGTTGGCGATTTCCTTGCCGTTGATGAACAGCTCGAAGCGGTCGGTATAGCCCGGCTCGGTGTCGCTGGAACGGGCCAGCGGCGACACCTCGACCGGGTGGTCGGTGATGAAGGTCGGCTGGATCAGGGTGTGCTCGACCGTGGCCTCGAAGATCTCCAGCAGCAGCTTGCCCCAGCCGTAGGACGGCTTGGTGCGGATCTTCAGCCGCTCGCAATGGCGCAGCAGGGCCTCGCGGTCGGTGCAGTCGGCGGCGCTGATCTCCGGGTTGTGGTGGCGCACCGCCTCGTCCATGCGCCAGCGGCGGAACGCCGGCGCCAGGTCGATGTCGGCGCCGTCCCAGTGGACCTGGGTGGTGCCCAGCACCTCGCGGGCGACGTCGCGGATGACGTTCTCGGTCAGGTCCATCACCTCGTGGTACGTGGCGTAGGCCTCGTACAGCTCCATCATGGTGAATTCCGGATTGTGCCGGGTACTGACGCCTTCGTTGCGGAAATTGCGGTTGATTTCGTAGACCCGTTCCAGGCCGCCGACCACCAGGCGCTTCAGGTACAGCTCCGGGGCCACCCGCAGGTACAGGTCCAGGTCCAGGGCGTTGTGGTGGGTGGTGAACGGCTTGGCCGTGGCACCGCCGGGGATGTAATGCATCATCGGCGTCTCCACTTCCAGGAAGCGGCGCGCGTCCAGCCAGGCGCGCATGGCGCGGATGATCTTGGAGCGCTTGACGAACACCTCGCGCGCCTCCGGCGACACGATCAGGTCGACGTAGCGCTGGCGGTAGCGCTGCTCCACGTCCGACAGGCCATGCCACTTGTCCGGCAGCGGCCGCAGCGCCTTGGTCAGCAGCCGCAGGCCAGTGGCCTTGACCGACAGCTCGCCGGTCTTGGTGCGGGTCAGCCCGCCTTCCACGCCGATGATGTCGCCGATGTCCCAGCCCTTGAAGGCGTCGTAGGCCTCGCCCAGGGCGTTGGCCTGCAGGAACAGCTGGATGCGCCCGGACTCGTCCTGCAGTTGCACGAAGCTGGCCTTGCCCATCACCCGCTTGGCCAGCAGGCGCCCGGCCAGGCGCAGGCTGCGGCCCTGGGCCTCCAGCGCCTCGGCGGTCCAGCGCTCGGTGTCGGCGAACTCGGCCTGCAGATCGCCGGCGAAGTCGCTGCGGCGGAAATCGTTCGGATAGGCCACGCCCTGCGCGCGCAGCGCGGCGAGTTTGGCGCGCCGTTCGGCGATGAGGCTGTTCTCGTCGACGGGAAGGGACGGCGCGGGGGTCTGCTCGGTCATGGGATGGGGGATGCGTGAGGAAGGGAAAGAATGCACCAGCCGGCGGGCCGTGTGCCGCCGCACGGCCTCCGTCGCCAGGACGGAGGCCGCCGGTTCAGGCGTCGCTGCGTTTCGCGCCGGCTTCCAGGCCGGACTTGAGGCTGGCCTCGACGAACTCGTCCAGGTCGCCGTCGAGCACCTTCTGGGTGTCCGAGCGCTCCACGCCGGTGCGCAGGTCCTTGATCCGGCTCTGGTCGAGCACGTAGTTGCGGATCTGGCTGCCCCAGCCGATGTCGGACTTGGTCGCCTCCACCGCATCGCGTTCGGCGTTGCGCTTCTGGATCTCCAGCTCGTACAGCTTGGCGGCGAGCATCTTCATCGCGTTGTCGCGGTTCTGGTGCTGGCTGCGCCCGGTCTGGCAGGCCACCACAATGCCGGTGGGCACGTGGGTGATACGCACCGCCGACTCGGTCTTGTTGACGTGCTGGCCGCCCGCGCCGGAGGACCGGTACACGTCGGTCTTCAGATCGGCCGGGTTGATGTCGATGTCGATGTTGTCGTCCACTTCCGGCGACACGAACACCGAGGTGAAGCTGGTATGGCGGCGGTTGTCCGAGTCGAACGGCGACTTGCGCACCAGTCGGTGCACGCCGGTCTCGGTCTTCAGCCAGCCGTAGGCGAAGTCGCCTTCCACGCGCAGCGTGGCGGACTTGATGCCGGCCACTTCGCCGCCGGAGACTTCCATCAGCTCGGTCTTCCAGCCGCGCGACTCGCACCAGCGCAGGTACATGCGCAGCAGGATCTCGGCCCAGTCCTGGGCCTCGGTGCCGCCGGCGCCGGCCTGGATGTCGACGAAGGCGTTGCTGGCGTCCATCTGCCCGGAGAACATGCGCTGGAACTCCAGCTTCTCCACCTGTGCCTGGAAGCGGTCGACGTCGGCCAGCACCGCCTGCGCGGTGGCCTCGTCGTTCTCGCTCTCGGCCAGTTCCAGGAATTCCAGCGATTCGTTCAGGCCATCGAGCACGCTGGCGATGCCGCCGACGGTCTTCTCCAGGCTGGCACGTTCGCGGCCCAGGCCCTGGGCGCGCTCGGGGTCGTTCCAGACGTCGGGGCTTTCCAGCTCCCGGGTGACTTCCTCTAGACGCTCCTTCTTGGCGTCGTAGTCAAAGAAACCCCCGTAGCGACAGCACCCGATCGGACAGATCGGCGATGCGGTGGCGAATCGGATTGAGTTCGATCATTGCGGCGTTTCCGGCAGACAAGAGCGCGATTCTAGCAATTCCGGCCGCCGCGCCACAGCGCCGCCGGACTACTCGATGGTCGCCGCCTCGCCCTCCCCGGCCGCCACACGCAGTGCGGCGCGGTAGCGGCGGCTGCACGGCACCTGGCTGCCGTCGCGCAGATGCACCCGCGCCTCGCCCGCCTCCAGCGGCTCGATCGAGACCACGCTGGCCAGGTTGACGATGTAGCTGCGGTGGATGCGCACGAACCGCGCCGGGTCCAGCCGCGCCTCGATCGCGGCCATGGTGCTGCGCAGCGGGTAGTCGTGGCCGCGCACGCGCAGGTTGACGTAGTTGCCGGCGGCCTGCAGCCACTCGATGTCGGCCGCGGCGACCAGGAAATCGCGGCCCAGCTTGCGCACCAGGAAGCGCTCCGGCCGTTCCAGCGAGCCCACCGGCGGGCCGGCGTCGGGCGCGCCGAGCAGCGCCGCCTCGCCCTGCCAGCGCCGCAACAGGAACCGGTACATCTCCACGCACAGCGCGATCGAGGCCAGGCTGCGCACGTCCTTGAGGTACTCGTAGGCCAGGCCCTGCGGCCACGACCCGAAGTCGTACTGCTGGCCCTGCAGGCGGTAGACCAGGCTGCGCAGGGCGACCATTCCCACCACGTGCAGCACCGACAGCGCCACGCTGCCCAGCAGGTAGCCCGGCAGCCGGCGCCGCCAGGTGTCCCAGTGCAGCGGGTAGCGTCGGGTCAGCAGCACCACTAACGGCACGATCAGCAGGAACATCAGTTGGCTGGACCACTCCCACACCACCGGCTCCCATGCGGCGAAATGCAGCCCGGTGTTGCGGATGTCGATCAGCACCGTGACGCTGTTGGCGATGGCGTTGATCAGGGTGAGCGCGACCCAGAAGCCGATCTCGAAACTGCGGCGCCAGGGCTGGAAACGGGAATAGGCGCTGGCGCCGGACGGATCGGACATGGTCGAAGTGTAGCGCGCCGGCATGACCGCGCCGGCGCGCCATGGGCGGATCAGCGCACGTCGAACTCGCCGACCAGCACCGTCTCCTTGCGCTCGGTCAGGCGCAGCGTCACCTGCTGGTCGCGCTGCGCGGCCGTACCCCAGCCCGTGCTCAGTTGCAGATGCAAGGTGGTGGCACCGGTGACCAGCGGCTGGCGCTCGCCGAAGAAGTTCGCCTCCACCTTGTACTTGCCGGGTTTGGCGGTGCGCAGCGAGAACTCCTCCGGCCCGTAGCCGCCGGTGAAGTCCGGCGACAGCTGGCCGCCCTGGTAGGTCGCGCGGTTTCCGTAAAAGCAGCGCTCGCCATTGGGGTCGGTCACCCACAGGTCCATGTCGCTGTTGTCGCTGTCCCAGTTCAGCACCACGCGCAGGTCCAGCGGCAGGTTGCGCAGCAGCCGTGGGTCGACGAAGCCGGTGTCCAGGGGCCGCGGCGCCCGCGCCACGATCGCGTTCAGTTCGTTGAGCGCGATCATGCTCACCCCGTCGAAGCGCGTGTCCCAGTCGCGCACCACCACCTCATACAGCTGTGCGATCGCCGCCTGCGCGTCGCCGCGCGCGGCATAGGCCAGGCCCAGGTCGCGGAAACTCTGCGGCTCCTCTTCGCCCAGCCGCAGCACCTGCTCGAACACCGGCACCGCCAGGTCGGCGCGACCGGCCTGCAGCAGCCGGTAGCCGAGCACGCGCAGCACGTGGCGATTTTCCAGTTGCAGCTCGGCCAGGTTGGAGAGCACCCGCAGGGCCAGGTCGCGCTGGCCGCGCTCGAACAGCACATCGGCCACGTCCAGGTAGAACGCCACGCTGTCGGCGTGCGCCGCGCGTTCGCTCAGGTACAGCGGATACACCGCGTCCGCCGTGGCCGCCCGCAGGCGCCGCGCATAAGGCGAATCCGGCTGCCAGGGCTGCACGGCCAGGGAGATCGTGGCCGGAGCCGCCACACGCTTGCGCGCAGTCGCCGACGCGGCCGCGTCGCTGGGCGCGCCGGACGAACCGCCGACGATGTCCAGTTCCAGCGGCGCGAGTGCA
This sequence comes from Xanthomonas sp. SHU 166, assembly GCF_000364685.1. Taxonomy (NCBI): domain Bacteria; kingdom Pseudomonadati; phylum Pseudomonadota; class Gammaproteobacteria; order Lysobacterales; family Lysobacteraceae; genus Xanthomonas; species Xanthomonas sp. SHU 166. Next base: position 4,939 of record NZ_AQOJ01000775.1, on the reverse strand, counting down.
GGCGCGGCAGCGGGCATCGGCGCAGGCGCTGCGAGGGCCATGGACCGTTGCGGGCCCGACGGGGCCTGCATGCGCTGGTCGGCAGTGTCAGCGGCGGCGATCGCCACTGGCGGCGCGTCCTTGGGAAAGCGCCGCTGCCACCAGGCGACACGCTGCGCGAACGCTTCGGCGATCGCGTCGATGCGTCGCTTGCGCGTGTCGTCCTGCAGCTTCTGCTGCCGCACCTGCGCACCCGCCACCGCCGCACGCAGCGCCGGGGGCGCCGGGATGCCATAGCGGGCATAGTCGTCGGCATTCTCCAGCACCAGCAACGAGGTGTCGGCGCTGACCAGCCCGAAACGCGTCGCCAGCGCCTGGCGGCGCGCGGCCGATCCCTGCGGATCGGCGGACAGGTTGCGCAGCATGGCCCGCGCCCAGGCGCCCGGCACCAGGTCGCCTGGAACTTCCTCCGCCTCGCGCAACGGCAAACTCATGCGTCGGGTGCTGGCGGCGGTGGCGATCTCCAGGTGCAGCGTCGCATCGGCGCCGAGCAGGCGCCCGGCGATGCGCAGGTAGCCATCGTCGGCGTCGCGCGAATCGGCGACCAGATCGGCGACCTGGCTACCGTCCAGCGCGACCAGTTCGCCGCCACGTCGCAACAGCCGCTCGCTGGCCAGTTGCACGCCCGGCAGGCCCTGCAATGCGATCGCGCGTCCGCCGCGCGCTTCCGCGATCGCCGCCAGGCGCGCGGCATCGGCGTGCACGCCCGCCGAGTCGATCGCATACAGGCGCTGCCCCGGCGCCAGCGTCGGCATGGTCTGCGCGCCGTAGTTGCCCAGGCCATCGCTGAACAACAGATACTCCTGCACCTGCGCCACCGGTTGCCAGGCGCCCAGCGCACTGGCGCCGTCGGGCTGCTCGGCCTGCAACGCCGCCTTCAGGGCGCTCCAGTCGCCGTTGCGCACCTGGAACCTGCGCGGCGCCGCGGCACGGTCGCGCAGCACGATCAGATCGACCTGGGCGGTGCCGACCGCGGCGAAATAGCGCTGCAGCAAGGCCAGTTCGGCCGGAATGTCGCGCTGCCTTGCCGAACCGGACGCATCCCAGAGCAAGCCGATGCGTTGCGGCAGCGGGCGCGGGCCATGCAGGTCGGCGATCGGCACCAGCGCCTGGAAGTAGCGCTGGCCATCGTGGAGACCGGTCGCCACGCGCGGCGTGGCGCTTGCGCGCAGCGACAGCAGCAGCTCCGACGGCAACTGCGCCGGGCTGCCGGACCAGGACGCGGCGTAGCCACCGTCCGCCGTCGGCAGCAGCCGCATGCCGGACGTCGTCGCGCGTTCATCAGGCGCGGCCTGGGTACTCAGCACGACCTGCAGCGACCGCGCGCCGACCGCATACGCCAGCGGCAAGCGCCATTGCCAGCCGGCGGCGGTACGCTGTAGCGATTCGCGATAGACCAGGCGCACATGGCGGCTGCCATGCGCCGGCAGCGGGTAGACGCGCAGCCGGAACTGGTTGCCGGCGGTCTGCTCGAGCAGGCCCGGATCCACGCCGCGCCGCTCGACCGCTTCGAACACCTGGCGCCCGCGCGCCTTGGGCACCGGCACCGCGTCGCGCATCTGCCCGTCGACATCCAGGGCGAAACCGCTGAGCTGCTGCCCCTGGCGCAGCGGGAACGTCAGTTGCCCTTCCAGCACGCGCGCGTTGGGATTGAAGAACTCCAGCTCCACCGTGGTTTCGGCTAGGCCAGCGGCTGCATGCGCACGCACGGTCGCCGAGCGCAGTTCGACCGGACGTTCGCCGGCGTCGGTGTGCAGCAACGGCGCGACCAATTGCCGCTGCGGCGCGGACTGCACCCCGACCGGGACCGTGGCGAGTAACGACAACGAAAGCAACAACACGCACACGTTGCTGCGCATGGTGGACGGCATGGAACGCTCCTTGCTGGGACGGTATGGCTTGAACGTCCGCCGTGACGCGATGGGGTTGCGTGTGTGCGTCCAGACTCAGGCGACGCGCAAGCCCCTCTCCCATCGGGAGAGGGGTTGGGGTGAGGGTGCGGCGCAAGGCGCGGCGCTTTGGCGATGCGAGGCTGCGTCCGTACCCTCATCCGCTCCTGCGGGCCACCTTCTCCCGGTGGGAGAAGGAACAGCGAAGTCCCTTTCCCATCGGGAGAGGGGTTGGGGTGAGGGTGCGGCGCAAGGCGCGATGCAACAGACGGCGCGAGGCTGCGCCCTACCCTCATCCGGCCCTGCGGGCCACCTTCCCCCAAGAAGGGGGCCATGGTCCCGGCGGGAGAAGGGAAAGCAAAGCCCCTCTCCCACCGGGAGAGGGGTTGGGGTGAGGGTCCGGCACCACGCGCAGCGTCAGACCGCCAACTGCTCAGCCATCCAACGGCAGACAGTGCTCCACCACCAGTTGCACCGCATCGCCGCCGCGGTAGTCGTCGGCGACCAGCCGATAGGCGATGTGCACGCGGCGGCCCGGTTCGCGACCGTGCCAGCCGTTGAAATGGATCGCGTTCAAGGGTTCGGCACGGCCGGGGCAACGCAGGCTCAGCTTGACGTGGCGCTCCTTCAGCAAGCGCCACTGCACTACTTCGAATTCGCCATCGAACAGCGGCTCCGGAAAGCCCTGCCCCCATGGCCCGCCCTGGCGCAGCGCCTCGGCATGGCGGTGGTCGAGTTCGTGCGGTTCCAGCACGCCGTCGCTGAGCAGTTCGGCCTGCAGCAGTTCCGCGTCCAGGCTGGCCAGCGCATGCGCGCGGAACACCTCTTCGAATTCGGCCAGCGCGTCCTGCGGCAGGCTCAGGCCCGCGGCCATGGCATGGCCGCCGAACTTCTCCATCAGGCCCGGCCGCTGCGCCTCCACCGCCGCCATCGCGTCGCGGATGTGGAAGCCGGGAATCGAACGCGCCGAACCGCGCAACTGGGTGCTGCCCGGCTCGGCCGGGGCGAAGGCGATCACCGGCCGATGCAGGCGGTCCTTCATCTTCGAGGCGACCAGGCCGATCACACCGGGATGCCACTGCGCATCGAACAGGCATACCGCCACCGGCGGCTGCTCGGGCGCGGCCAGCAGCGCCTGCGCCACCACCGCCTCGGCCTCGTCGGTCATCTGCTGCTGCACGGCGCGGCGCTCGGCGTTGATCTCCTCCAGCGTCGCAGCGATCGTGCGCGCCTGTTGCGGGTCCTCGCACAGCAACAACTCGATGCCCAGGGCCATGTCCTCGAGGCGGCCGGCGGCGTTGAGCCGCGGCGCAAGGGCGAAGCCGATGTCGCTGGCGCTGAGCCGCGCCGGGTCGCGGCCGCTGGCTTCGATCAAGGCGCGCAGACCGAGGCAACCTTCGCCACGCTGCAACCGGCGCAAACCGGCCGAGACCAGCGCGCGGTTGTTGGGATCCAGCGGCACCAGGTCGGCGACGGTGCCGACCGCGACCAGGTCCAGCAGCACACTCAGGTCCGGCGGTGCCGCCGCGAACGCGCCGCGCACGCGCAGGTGCCGGCGCAAGGCCAGCAGCACGTAGAAGATCACGCCGACGCCGGCCAGCATCTTGCTCGGGAACGCGTCGCCGGCCAGGTTCGGGTCGACGATGGCGTCGGCCGGCGGCAAGGCCGGACCCGGCAGGTGGTGGTCAGTGACCAGCACCTGCCAGCCCAGCGCCTTGGCCGCGACGACGCCGGCATGGCAGGCGATGCCGTGGTCCACCGTCACCAGCAGGTCCGGCTGCAACGGCGCCAGTTCCGCGACCAGCGCCGGCGACAGCCCGTAGCCATGGACCATGCGGTTGGGCACCGCGTGCAGCACCTGCGCGGCGCCGAGCAGGCGCAGCCCGCGCACCGCCACTGCGCAGGCGGTGGCGCCGTCGCAGTCGAAATCGCCGACCACCAGGATGCGCTTACCCGCGGCGATGGCTTCGGCCAGCAATTCCACTGCGGCGTCGATGCCGCTCAGCGCATCCGGCGGCAGCAACTGCGCCAGCTTGGGCTGCGCAAGGCCGCTGTCGTGGGCGCCGCGCGCGGCATAGATGCGCCGCAGCAGTGGCAAGGTGGCCTCATGCCACGGGCCGGCCGCGGCCGCCGCGGGCCGCCGCACGATGCGCGCGCTGGAACTCATGCGTCCAGGCGCGACAGCGGTCGCCGCCACAGGCGCCAGCGTTGCGCGGGAGCGATGCGGAAACAGGTGCCGTCCTCGAAATCCAGCTGCAGCTGCTGCAACTCGCCATCGCGCAACGCCTGCAGCAGCGGCTGCACCACCTCGCCGACGAACTGCTCGGGCGCGCGCAACTGGCGCAGGTCGACCAGCGCATCGACCCGCGGCGCCTGCGCATCGGCGACGCCGGCGGCCTGGGCGAGCGCGCGCAACAGCGGATCGCGGCTGCGCACCTGCGCATGCGCAGTGCCGACGGTGGCCGGCAGGCGGCCGCCGCCCCAGAACCACAGCGAATTGATCGCCGGCTGGCCGCGGGCGACGCGTTCGCGGTTCCAGGGATGCTGGTGCAGCACGATCTGCACTTCGGTCAGCAGGGCACGCCAGCGGCGCGCGTCCTCGCCCTGCGGCAGATGATCGAACAGGTCCGCCCCGAGTACCTGCGCCGGTGCCGCGAACACGGGCAGCACGCTGTCGGCCGGCAGGCGCAGGTACCAGCGGGTCGGATCGGGCGCGTCCAGGGTCAGCCCGCTCTCGGCGAACACGCCCTGCACCGCCGGCAACAGCGCGTCCAGGTCCACCGCGTCGAGCGGCAGCATGTCGCCATGCGCCATCAGCCGCGCGCCCTGCATGTCCGGCACCACATAGGCGGGATCGGCGCGCAGCCACAGGCCGTCGCCGGCATCGCCGGCGTCCAGTTGGCGGGTCAGCGCCGCGGCCGGCAGCGATGCTTCCGCCAGCACGAAATGGCGGCGCAACTGCGCCTCGCCGCCGGGCGCGGCCTGCGTGCGGTCGGCCCGGCCGAACGCGC
>NZ_AQOJ01000774.1:0-6026 GCF_000364685.1 Xanthomonas sp. SHU 166 | reverse complement strand
CTGCGGCTGCCGCTGCCGCTGCGCAGGATGGCTTCCCATTGTGGGAGGGACTTCAGTCCCGACGCGCGGTCGCTCCGCCTGCGACAGCATCCAGCAGCAACTGCAGCCATTGCAGCGGTCGCAGGCCTGCTGGTGCCGACATCGACCATGCGACTGCAATCCTCAACGTCGGTCTGCGCGGCATCACGCCGTCGCACTTGCACCCGAGCAAGATGCCGCGCACGGCGCGGTGGCGGCCGGACACAGCCAAACCGCATCCCAGTACGGGTAGTCGCCGACGCGGCGCACCAGACCGGCGCGCAACGGGTTGGCGACGATGTAGCGCGCTGCCGGCAGCAACTGCCGCGCGTCGCGCAGTGCACGATCATGAAACCCCTCCATCCACACGGCGCCGCCGCGGCCCCGCGCATGATTGGCCGCCCTGGCGGCGCGGCCCTTGGCGTCGCGCACGACGGTTGGCAGAGCCGCACCGCGCTCGAGCATGACCAGCCCATGCCAGTGATCGGGCATCAGCACCCAGCACAGAAGCTGCGCGCCGGCCCAGGTGTCGGCATGGCCCAGGCAGGACGCGGCTGCCCACGCGCAGCGCCAGTCCTCGAACAGGCGCTGGCGCTGCCAGGTCACTGTGGTGACCAGATAGATGCGCCCGGTCTCGCTCCAGCGCCCGGCACGCAGCGCGCGGTAACCTCGGGGAATTCTGCTGTGCATGACGCCAGGGTTGCAGGGCGGATCATGCGGGACCATCGGGGATCGACCGGTAGAGGCGTGGGGAAACTCACAGGCGTGGCGTCAGAAAGCCGGTGCTCGCTGCTGTGTGAAGCAGAGGGCGGCACTACCGAGACCTGAAAGATTCACGCGTCGGGACTGAAGTCCCTCCCACAGTGGCGGGTCGCGATCGGGGAGTGTTACGCGCCGCCTGCGATCATGCGCCGCCTGCAATCGCGCGCAGCGGCACCGCGCTCAATGCGTCGCGCGGTCGCGGTGCCAGCCGCGGTGCTTGATGTCCAGGTACAGGCTGTAGAAGGCGGTGAAGGCGGGGAAAAGATTCTGCAGCACACCCACCGAGTCCTGCTTGGCCGAGAACATGAAGTAGCTCAGGGTCATCAGGCTGCCGACCACGCTCATGTACCAGAACAGGCGCGGGATCACCGGCTTGCCGGCGCGCTTGGAGGCGACGAACTGCACCAGCCAGCGGCCGCCGAACATCAGCGCGCCGACGTAGCCGATCAGCTTCCAGCCGGTGACGTGCAGCCCGGTCCAGTACAGCGCCTGGATCGGTTCGTTGAGGAAATGCGCGTCCATCTCAGCGCTCCTGCACCGCGGTGCGGCGGCTGCGCGCGATCAGCCAGGCCACGCCGCGCAGGTCGCGGATGCCGACCAGGGCGCGGTTGAGGTTGTTGTACTTGGAGACGCCGGAGGTGCGGTGGCGGTGATTGACCGGCACGCTCAGGGTCTGCCAGCCGGCGCGCTGCATCAGCGCGGGCAGGTAACGGTGCATGTGGTCGAAGTACGGCAGGTCCAGGAACGCCTCGCGCTCGAACAGCTTGATGCCGCAGCCAGTGTCCGGGGTGTCGTCGCGCAGCATGCGCGCGCGGATCGCGTTGGCCCACTTCGACGCCCAGCGCTTGCTGCCCGAATCCTGCCGCGACACCCGCCAGCCGGCGAACAGCTTGACCAGCGGCTCGGCTGCCTGGCGCGCGGCCAGCAGCTTGGGGATGTCGGCCGGATCGTTCTGGCCGTCGCCGTCCAGGGTGGCGATCCACAGCCCGCGCGCGGCCTTGACGCCGTTGCGTACCGCGGTGCTCTGCCCGCTCTGGCTGACATGGTGCAGCACGCGCAGCTCCGGCGTGGACGCCTTCAGCCCTTCGAGCACCGCCAGGGTGTCGTCGCGCGAATGGTCGTCGACGTAGACGATCTCGAAATCGATCGTGCCGCGCAGCGCGGCGACGATCTCGGCGACCAGCGGCGGCACATTGTCGCGCTCGTTGAACACCGGGACGACGACGGAGAGGGAAAGCTGGCTCATGGATTCGGCAAGGCTGGGCGCGGGGCGCGCGTGGGGGAAAAAGCGGCAGGCATTGTGCCGCGAACCGATGATCCGCGGATGAAGCGTCAGGCGGCGGCGCCGAAATACTCCCGGCACCAGGCCACCACCTGCGGCAGGCCGACCTCGATCGGGGTGCTCGGATCGAAGCCGAACGCGGCGTGGGCCCGCGCAGTATCGGCCATCGTCTCGATCATGTCGCCCGGCTGCATCGGCCGATACTGTTTCTCGGCGCTGCGCCCGGCGGCGTCCTCGATCACCGCGATGAAGCGCTCCAGTTCCACCGGAGTGTGATTGCCGAGGTTGAACACGCGGTGCGGTACCGCCTCGCTGGAGGGATGATCGAGTGCGCCGAGCACGCCGGCGACGATGTCGGCGACGAAGGTGAAGTCGCGGCGCATGCGGCCGTGGTTGAACACCTCGATCGGGCGCCCGGCCAGCACCGCGCGGCTGAACAGCAGCGGCGCCATGTCCGGACGGCCCCAGGGGCCGTACACGGTGAAGAAGCGCAGCCCGGTGGCGCGCAGGCCGTACAGCTGCGCGTAGGTGTGCGCCATCAGCTCGTTGGCGGCCTTGGTCGCCGCGTACAGCGAGCGCGGCTGGTCGATGCGCTGGTCCTCGGAGAACGGCGGCGTCGCCGAATCGCCGTACACCGAGCTGCTGGAGGCATAGACCAGGTGCTCCACGCCGCGGTGCCGGCACAGCTCCAGCATGTTGACGAAGCCGACCAGGTTGCTGTCGACGTAGGCGTAGGGGTTCTGCAGCGAATAGCGCACCCCGGCCTGCGCGGCCAGGTGCACCACGCGGGTCGGCTGCACCTCGTCGAACAGCGCGGCCAGGCCGTCGCGGTCGGTCAGGTCCAGGGTGCGGATGTCCGCGTTCGCGCACAGCGCGGCGACGCGGTCGCGCTTGAGCTGCGGGTCGTAGTAGTCGTTGTAGTTGTCCAGGCCCACCACCAGTTGCCCGGCGGCGCGCAGCGCACGGACGGTGTGGGCACCGATGAAGCCGGCGGCGCCGGTGACGAGGATGGGCATGGCGAAAGTCCTGGAAAGCGTGGAACGGCGTGCGCGGTGTGTGGATCGGAACGGCAGGTCAGAACAGCCCGAAGCGCTTGCGGGCGACATTGGGCCGGGCGGGATCGATCACGTCCTGCAGGCCTTTGGCGTCGAAGCGGTCCATCAGCGCCTCGGCGCCCTTCTTCAGCTTGAGCGCCATTTCTTCCGGATACAGCGGCACCAGGGTCATGAACACGATGGTCTTGTCGGCATCGACGACCAGTTCCCCAAACGCCTCGGGCGTGCTCACCGGCGGCAGCACGATCGCCCCGTCGAAGCCGATGCCGGGCGCGTACGGTTCGGCCGGGTGGCCGTTGGGCACGGTGTGGCCGAAGCCCAGCCAGGTGTCGTACTTGTGCGGCAGCCGCGCCAGGGTCTTGAGCAGGCGCAGCGGCCAGTAATGGCGCTCATCCTGGAAATCGTCCTGGGTGATCGGCCAGTCGGGCGGCAGGGTCAGCATCAGCTCCATGAAGCGCGGTGCCCCCACGCCCTCGGGCACGGCCATCGGCAGGTCGCTCATCCCCGAGGTGACCAGCCGCAGATACGGCACCTCGTCGGTGGCGGGCACCACGTGCACATCCAGGTGCACGGTGTCGGAGATGATCTCGTGCAGCACGCCGGCGACCGACCCCAGGTGGCGTTCGATGTGCGCGCCGATCTGCGCCAGGCAGGACTCGCCGCTCGCCAGCGCGAACGGTTTTTCCTCGCGGTGGTGCAGGATCGGGCTGCCGCCCGGGCTGATCTGCGTGTCCTCGTTGCTCATGCAATGCTCCGGTTGCTGGCCAGCGCCGCGGCGCGCGGCCTCAGCGCAGGGTCAGCGGCGCGTCCTTGGCCAGCGCCGCCTTGCGCTCCTTGCTGAACTCCCACCACGGGCGCGGCGTCTCGCCCTGCATGAAGCGCACGATCGACAGGAACACGTCGATCACGCAGTGGTCGTGCACCACCCCGGTGCGCAGGCACAGCTGTGCGTACATGTCGTAGGGATCGCGGCCCTGCAGGTGCGCCGGCACGCGGATGCCGATCAGGCGCAGGTCCTTCTCGCAGGCCGGCCCGACGTTGGGCAGGTCGGTCAGGCGCAGCAGGTGGTGACGGTCGACCTTGCTGGGATGCATGGCGGGGACGGTCCTGGCGGACGCGGGCGGCGGCGCTCAGGCCTGCCGCGGGCGCAGTTTCTCGAGCACGCCGTCCAGCGTGTCCAGGTCGGTGTAGTGGATCACCAGCTTGCCCTTGCCGCCGCGGCCATGGGCGATGGACACCTTGGTCCCCAGCGACTCGGACAGCTCGGTTTCCAGCGAGGCGATGTCGGCCTGCGGCGCGGTGCGCGCCGGCTTGGCCTTGCGGTTGCTCGGCACCTTGCCGGCAGCGAACTGCTGGGCGCGATGCTCGACCTCGCGCACCGACCAGCCCTGGTCGGCGGCGTCGGAGGCCAGGCGGCTGGCCAGCTCCGGCGACAGCGTCAGCAGCGCGCGCGCATGGCCCATCTCCAGGCGCCGCGCTTCCAGCAGCGCGCGGATCGCCGGCGGCAGTTCCAGCAGGCGCAGCAGGTTGGACACCGACGCGCGCGAGCGGCCCACCGCCTCGGCGGCCTCGGCGTGGGTCAGCGAGAACTCGTCGATCAGCCGCTGCAGCGCCTGCGCCTCTTCCAGCGGGTTGAGATCCTCGCGCTGGATGTTCTCGATCAGCGCCATGGCGATGACGGTGCGGTCGTCCAGCTCGCGCACCACTACCGGCACTTCGCTCAGCCCAGCCAACTGCGAGGCGCGCCAGCGGCGTTCGCCGGCGACGATCTCGAAGCTGCCCGGCGCCAGTTCGCGGGCGACGATCGGCTGGATCACGCCCTGCGCCTTGATCGACTCGGCCAACTCCTGCAGCTTGGCCTCGTCCATCTCCTGGCGCGGCTGGTACTTGCCCGGCTGCAGCTGCCCGACCGGCAGGCGGCGCAGGCTCTCGCCCGGCTGCAGCTCGGCGGTCGGCGCCGGCGCGGCCGCGCCCTTCGGCCCCAGCAGCGCTTCCAGGCCACGGCCGAGGCCGCGCTTCTTCGCTCCGAGGGCGGGGGGCTTGGCGCTCATCAGATGGTCTCCATGGCCGGCATCGGCCGATTGCGTTCGTTGCGGCGGCGCACGATCTCGCCGGCCAGTCCCAGGTAGGCGACGCCGCCGCGCGAGGTGCGGTCGTAGCCGACGATGCTCTGGCCATGGCTGGGCGCCTCGGCCAGGCGCACGTTGCGCGGCACGATGGTGCGGAACACCTTGTCGCCGAAGTGGTTGGTCAGCTCCGCCGACACCGCGTTGGCCAGGTTGTTGCGCACGTCGAACATGGTGCGCAGCACGCCTTCGATCTCCAGCGCCGGGTTCAGCTCGGCGCGCAGCGCCTCGATGGTCTCCAGCAGCGCGGTCAGCCCCTCGAGCGCGTAGTACTCGCACTGCATCGGCACGATCACCGAGTCGGCGGCGGTCAGCGCGTTCAGGGTCAGCAGCGACAGCGCCGGCGGGCAGTCGATCAGGATGAAGTCGTAGGCTTCGCGCAGCGGCGCCAGCGCGGTCTTCAGCCGCTGCTCGCGCGCCGGCTGGTCCATCAGCTGGATCTCGGCGGCGGTGAGATCGATATTGCCCGGCAGCAGGTCGAAGCCTTCCGGCGCGGTCACCCGGATCTGTTCGGCGCTGCTCTCGCCGAGCAGCACGTCGCAGGTGGAGGCGGCCAGCTCGCGCTTGTCGATGCCGCTGCCCATCGTCGCATTGCCCTGCGAGTCCAGGTCCACCAGCAGCACGCGCTGCGACTGCCGCGCCAGCGACGCGGCCAGGTTGACCGCGGTGGTGGTCTTGCCGACGCCGCCCTTCTGGTTGGCGATGGCGATGATGCGGGCCATGCGGGAGCCTCGTCGGCGATGGGGTGGGACCGGGCATTATGCGGTCACAGCCCCCCCTGGC
>NZ_AQOJ01000773.1:0-5434 GCF_000364685.1 Xanthomonas sp. SHU 166 | reverse complement strand
GCGCCGGCGCGGGCGCGGCCGCCGGCGCAGTGGCGGCGTCGGTGTTGCCCACGCGCAGGTCGACGTAGGCTTCGCCGCGCATTTCCTGCAGGAAGCGGTTGTATTCCTCTTCCAGCTTGCGGCGGCCGATGGTCTCGCGGACCTGGGCGCGCTGGGTATCGCTGGTCACGTCGGTCTGGCGCTCGCCGACGCGCTGCACGATGTGCCAGCCGGCCTCGGTGCGGAACGGCTGCGAAATCTGGCCGTCCTGCAGGCTGGCGACGTGCTGGCCGAAGTCCGGGCCGAACGCGTCGGCAGGAAACCAGCCCAGATCGCCGCCCTGGCTGCGGCTGTTGGTGTCTTCCGACGCTTCCTTGGCCACGGCCTGGAAGTCGGCGCCGCCGGCGATGCGGGCGCGCAGCGTCTCGATCTTGGCCTTGGCGACCGCGTCGGGCTGCGCATCGTTGACCCGGATCAGGATGTGGCGGGCGTGGTACTCGGTGACCGTCTTCTTTTCCGGATTGGCCGAGGCGTCGCGCACTTCGACCAGCTTCAGCAGCTGGAAGCCGCTGGGGCCGCGCAGCGGGCCGGCGACCTGGCCCGGCTTCATGTCGCGGATCAGCTGCGCGAATGCGTTGGGGATCTCGTCCAGGCTGCGCCAGCCCAGGTCGCCGCCTTCCAGCGCGTTGGGGCTGTCGGAATAGCGCACCGCCGCGGCGTTGAAATCGATCTCGCCCTTGTCGATCAGGTTCTTGACCCCGTCGATCTTGCCCTGAGCGGTCTTGATCTGCTCGGCGGTGGCGCCTTCCGGCAGGCCGACCAGGATGTGCGCCAGGTGGTACTGGGTGCCGGTGGTAGCTTGCTGCGCCAGGGCCGCGTCGACTTCGGCCTCGCTGACGTTGATGCGGCTCTGCGCAAAGCTCTGGCGCAGGCGCTGCACGGTGATTTCGTCGCGCACCGAGTTGCGGAAGTCGGTGTAGGACATGCCGTCGGCGGCCAGCTTCTTGCGCAGGCCGTCCACGTCGGTGCCGTTCTGCTGGGCGATGCTGGCGATGGCGCGGTTCAGTTCGTCGTCGCCGACGCGGATGCCGGTGCTGTTGGCGCGCGCGACCTGCAGCTTGACCAGGACCAGGCGTTCCAGCACCTGCCGCTGCAGCACATTATCCGGCGGCAGCTGCGCCTCGCGGCCGGCATACTGCGCCTTCACGTTGCGCACGGCACGATCCAGTTCGCTCTGCAGTACGACATCCTCGTCGACCACCGCGGCGATGCGGTCCAGCGGTTGGGTTTGTTGCGCGGCGGCCGGAGCGGACACGCCGGCGATCGCCACCAGGGCGGCGAGAAAAACAGAAAGGGTCTTGGTCATGGAATCTGGTTCGGATCGTAAGCGTCCGGATCGGTCGTGGTGTTGCTGGGCGGGACCAAGTACAGGTCGTCGCGGTTGTAGCCGAGAATAGCACGGCGCAGAACGCGGTCCGTGTCCTGGCCCAGGGACGACAGCCCCTTGAGCACGAACTCGATCTGGAAGGCGGTATCCAGCGCGCCGGTGCGGTTGCGCACGTAGCGCCGCGCCAGCGCCCGCACCGCCAGACAGCAGCTGTCCCACTGCACGCCGAGGATGCTTTCCAGCGGCTTCTTGTCCATCAGCGAGTAGTAATGCCGGCCAACGACGCTCCAGGTCGGATTGATCGGGTACAGGAACGACACGTCGGCCTGTTCCAGCAGATCGCGGCGGTAGCGGTAGGCGATATTGACGATGCCGTCGCCGGGCATCAGGTAGCGCGCGCGGAAGCTGGCCAGGTCCTTGCGCCGGTACTTGGGATCCCACTGGTAGGTGGCGCCCAGGTTCCAGCGATCGTTGATCATGTAGTTGGCATCGGCCACCCATGCCGACTTGCCCTGCTCGATGGTGGTGTCGCTGTTGGGCAGGCTGACCCGCGAATCGCTGAAATACAGGATCTGGCCGAGGCTGACCGACAACTTTTCCTTGCCGTCGTCCTGGCGCAGCAGGCGCGAGCTCAGGGCCATGGTCAGCTGGTTGGCGTCGTTCTGGCGGTCGGCACCGGTGTAACGCGAATCGCGGAACAACTGGCCCCAGCTGAAGGTGAACTCGCGGGTGTCGAAGATCGGCAGATCGTTCTGGTCGCGGTACGGCGTGTACAGGTAGAACAGTCGCGGTTCCAGGGTCTGCAGATAGTTGGTGTTGCCCCACTTGGTATCGCGGTCGAAGTACACGCCCGCATCGACCGTGGCGATCGGCAGGCTGCGCGAGGGCGTGGTGTCGCCGCCGAGCGTGGCCGCCAGGTCCTTGTCCAGCTGATAGGCGGTGTAGCGCCAGGCCAGGGTCGGCTTGAGGAACCAGGCGGCGCCGGCCAGCGGCATCGAGATGTAGGGCTTCAGGTCCAGGCGGCTGCCGCCGGGGCGCGGGGTGACCACGCCGGTGCGTTCGTAGGTGCCGTCGGTGGTTTTCTGATGGATATCGTCGTGCACGAAGCGCACCGCTTCGCTGTACAGCCCGGCTTCGAAATAGTTGCCGAACGACTGGTCCCAGTTGAAGAAGGCGCGCGGCTGGCGGTTGTACGGCAGCGCATCCTCGGTCAGGGTGTAGTCGGTCAGCTGCCAGCGGTCGGCCATCACGCCCGCGGTCCAGGTCTCGCCGGTGCCGTAGACGCCGATCGTGCTCTGGATGTTGGACACCGCATTGCCGAGCAGGCGGTTGGAGAAGTCCTCGGTGTAGCGCTCGTCGCTGACCCAGGCCAGCGAAGCGCGCGCCTGCCACTGCGAATTGATGTTGTGGTAGCCCTGGTAACTGAAGCGGCCGCGATCCTTGTCGCGCAACTTGTCGTCCGGCAGGTAGGCGGCCTGCAGCTCACCCTTGCCGCCGTCGTAGAGATAGCGGAATTCGCTGCCCAGCATCAGGCCGCGGCGGGCCATGAAGCGCGGATACAGGGTGGCGTCGTAGTTCGGCGCGAGGTTCAGGTAGTACGGCTGGGTGTAGTCGAAGCCGTTGCGGCTGGACATGCCGATCGCCGGGAACAGGAAACCGCTGCTGCGGCGATCGTCGATCGGGAACTTGAACCAGGGCGCGTACAGCACCGGAAAGTTGTAGATCTTCAGGATCGCGTTGCGCGCGGTGCCGAAGCCTTCGTCGTTGTCGACGTCGATTTCCGGCGCGTGCAGCTCCCACACCCGCTGCGAGGGGTCGCAGGTGGTGTAGGTGGAGCGGTGCATCTGCCCCAGCGCACCCTGCAGGTCGACCGAGTCGGCCTTGCCGTTGCCGCGGCGGGCCAGCAACTGGTAGCGGATGTTGGTGATCTTGTGGGTGTCGGTGTCCTGATTGCCCTCGGCGCGGTCGGCGATCATGCGGATCGACGAGTCCTGGTAGCGCACATGACCCTCGGCAATGTAGTTGCCGGTCTCGGTGTCCACCCGCAGGCTGTCCGTGCCCATGAACTGGTCGCCGCGCTTGAGCGCGACGTTGCCGGTGTAGTTCGGGATGGTTGTGGTGCCCGATAGCTGGTCGCCTTCGATATTGGTCGGCTGCTGCTCGCGGTTCTGCGCCAGCTTGGGATCCGGCTGCTGCGCGTCGTCGAACTTGGGCAGCACGTCCGGGGTCGGGCACAGGCCCCAGTTCGGCGGCTTTTCAGCCGCCAATGCCGGCAGGCACAGGGCGATACTGAACGGAAGAGGGAGCAGGCGAAGGGTTCGGCGCACGCGCGTCAGGTATCGGGCGAAAACGGTCGCTAGCTTGCCCCATCCCGTGCATAGGGGCAATGAAGGCGTCCCCGGGGCGGGGGACGGGGTTCATCGGCCTGGCGGGGCGGAATTTCGATCCGGGCGTGCCGCACCGCGGCCGCCGCCGGGCGGGCGCGGACCCTCAGCGCAGCGCGTCGACGTGGGCGACGCTGCCCTCGCGCAGGGCCTGCAGGTCGTAGCCGCCTTCCAGCAGGGACACCACCCGGCCGCGCGCGTGCCGCTGCGCGACTGCGCGCAGTTCGGCGGTGATCCAGCCGAAGTCCTCGGTCTCCAGCATCAGGTCGGCCAGCGGGTCGCGCATGTGCGCGTCGAAGCCGGCCGAGATCAGCAGCAGCTGCGGCTTGAACGCGTCCAGCAGCGGCAGCATCTGGTCGGCCCAGGTGTTGCGGAAGCGGAAGCCGCCGCTGCCCGGCGGCAGTAGCGCGTTGTGCAGGTTGCCGACGCCGCGGTCGTGGACCCCGCCGGTGTGCGGGAACAGCCCGGACTGGTGGGTGCTGAGGTACTGCACCTTCGGCTCGCGCTCGAAGATCGCCTGGGTGCCGTTGCCGTGATGCACGTCGAAATCGACGATGGCGATCCGCTCCAGGCCGTGCGTGTCGCGGGCGTGGGCGGCGGCCACGGCCACGTTGTTGAACAGGCAGAAGCCCATCGCGGTGTCGGCGGTGGCGTGATGGCCGGGCGGGCGCACCGCGCAGAAGGCGGTGTCGCTGACACCGTGCATCACCGCATCCACGGCGGCGACGCCGGCGCCAGCGGCGCGCAGTGCGGCCGCGCGCGAGCCGGGCGAGAGGACCGTGTCCACGTCGAGCATTTCCGGGCCGTCGAGATCGGCCAGAACGCGATCGATCAGCTCGCGCTCATGGACCCGGGCCAGGTCGCCGAGCTTGGCCAGCGGCGCCTCGCGCCATTCCAGCGCGGGAAAGGCCTCGCGCAGCGCGGTGGTCACCGCCTCCAGGCGCTGCGGCCGTTCCGGGTGTTCCGGTCCGGGCGCGTGGCCCAGGCAGGCAGGATGGGTATAGATCAGCATGCGCGGCCGCGGCCCGGGCGTGGCTCAGGCTTGGCGCCGGTCGTGGCGCCACAGCACTTCGCCGTGGCCGTCGGCCCGCGCCAGCACCCGCGCCAGCACGAACAGCAGGTCGGACAGGCGGTTGAGGTAGCGCACCGCTTCCGGGCGCACCGCGTCCTGCCGCGACAGCGCCACCGTCTCGCGCTCGGCGCGGCGCACAATGGTGCGGGCCAGGTGGCAGCGCGCCGCCGCCTCGCCGCCGGCGGGCAGGATGAAGTCCTGCAGCGGCGGCAGGGTGTCGTTGTAGCGGTCCAGGTGCCGTTCCAGCGCATCGATGTCGGCGGCATGGATGGCCGCGTGGCCGGGGATGCACAGCTCGCCGCCGAGATCGAACAACTGGTGCTGGATCGCAGTCAGCAGGTGCCGCACGTCCTCGGCCAGCGGGCAGGCCAGGACCACGCCGATCGCCGAGTTGGCCTCGTCCACGGTGCCGTAGGCGGCGACACGTGCCGAGTCCTTGCCGACCCGGTTGCCGTCGCCCAGGCCGGTGCTGCCGTCGTCGCCGGTGCGGGTGTAGATCTTGGAGAGGCGGTTGCCCATCCCGGTCAGTGACCGACCGGCTGGCCGCGCTGGCCCAGCCGCGCCAGTTGCTCGACGCCGACCTGGATCGCCGCGGCCAGCGCCACGTAGAGG
>NZ_AQOJ01000772.1:0-1267 GCF_000364685.1 Xanthomonas sp. SHU 166 | reverse complement strand
CTGGCGCTGCCCAGGTAGGGCAGCAGCCAGTCGCTGTAGTTCTGCCACCAGCCGGCCAGGGTCGGGTTCGGCACGCTGCGGCTGACCCAGTAGAAGCTGCCCTGCGCCAGGAGGTGGCACAGCGCCACCGCCACCAGCAGGCTGCCGGCGGCCAGGCCCAGGGCGCGCCAGTCGGCACCGTGGTAGCGCCGCGCCAGCCAGGCGCCGCCGGCCCACAGCACGAAGTAGGCCGGGATCAGGCACCAGTAGGCCGGCGACACGCAGTAGTGCTGCCAGAAATCCAGGCCCTGGCTGCGGATGACCAGGTAGTCGACCAGCACCGCCAGCGCCATCAGCAGCGGGAACGCCCAGCGCGTCCAGCTGCGCAGGTAGAAGCCGCCGACGAAGAACACCGCCCACGACGCGTCCGGGATCGCCCCGAAGTGGTTGATGCGGGTCGCGGCCAGCAGCGCGGTCAACAGCAGCAGGGCGGGGAGGCGGTGGGTGGAAGGCGTCATGACGGCGGGCACCGGGGCACGTAAGACCCCGGATTCTACTGGAAGCGCGGCGCGCGCGAGCGCCGTGCGCCGCTGCCGCCACGGCACACAAGCTGGGCGGTGGCGCTCACCGGGCAGACGGGTGCGGGTCGTATCATGGCCGGATGAGCAAACGACATGACGTAGTGATCGTCGGCGGCGGCCTGGTCGGCGCCAGCCTGGCCATCGCCCTGGACCGGCTGGGGGTGGACGTGGGCCTGGTCGAGGCCGCGCCGCCGGGCGCGTTGCCGCCGGTGTTCGACCAGCGCAATCTCAGCTTCGCCGCCGCCACGGTCAACGCGCTGGGCGCGTTGGGGGTGATGCAGCGGCTGCGCGCGCCGACCGGCCCGATCCGCCGCATCCACGTCAGCCGCGCCGGCGATTTCGGCCGGGTGCGGCTGGAGGCGGCCGACTACGGGCGCGAGGCCTTCGGCCAGGTGGTGGTTGCGCGCGACTTCGGCGAGGCGCTGGAGGCCAGCCTGGCGGCGACCGCGCGGCTTACCCGCTACCGCCCGGCGCAGTTCGTGGCGCTGGAGTCCGACACCGAGGATGGGGAACGCCGCCTGCGTATCGCGTGCGACGGCAGCGAGCAGGTCCTGCACGCGCGCCTGCTGGTCGGCGCCGACGGCAGCGCCAGCGCGGTGCGCGAGGCGCTGGGCATCGCCGCGGCGCGCCATGATTTCCAGCAGACCCTGTTCGTGGCGCGGGTGCGCGGCAGCCGCCAACCCGACGGCACCGCCTACGAGCGCTTC
>NZ_AQOJ01000771.1:0-472 GCF_000364685.1 Xanthomonas sp. SHU 166 | reverse complement strand
GACGACGGCCCGACGGCCTTGTTGCCGCGCGGCGACCGCCATTACGGCGCGATCCACGCGGTGGCCGCCGAGGACGCCGACGCGGTGGCCGCGCTGGACGAGGGCGCCTGGCTGCAGCGGCTGCAGGACGCGCTGGGCTGGCGCGTCGGCCGCCTGCTCGGTAGCGGCGAGCGCAGTGCCTATCCGATCGTGCAGGTGCTGGCCGAGCGGCTGACCGATGCGCGCGCGGTGCTGCTGGGCAATGCCGCGCAGACCTTGCACCCGCTGGGCGCGCAAGGCTTCAACCTGGGCCTGCGCGATGCGCTGACCCTGGCCGAACTGATCGAGCGCGACGGCACCGACCCGGGCGCGCCGGCGCTGCTGCAGCAGTACGCGCAGCGCCGCGAGCAGGATCGCCAGCGCACGGTGACGTTCTCCGGCGGGCTGGCGCGGCTGACCGCCAATCCGACCCCGCTGCTGCGCCCACTGCGCA
>NZ_AQOJ01000770.1:0-665 GCF_000364685.1 Xanthomonas sp. SHU 166 | reverse complement strand
GGCAGGCGCCGCCGGCGGTGCGGGTCCGCGCCTTCGCCGCGCGCGAACACGACGGCCTGATCTGGCTGCGTCCCGATCCCGAGGGCGCGGACACACCGTCGCAGCTGGTGCAGGCGCTGCAGCCGTCGGCGCGGCGCTTCCTGTGGCGCACGCGCTGGGAGGCGCACGTGGTCGATGCGCTGGAGAACTTCCTGGACCCGCTGCACACCCATCTGCTGCATCCGGGCCTGGTGCGGCGCGGCGGCGCGCGCACCGCCATGCGCGCCGAGCTGCGCCACACCGACGAAGGCTTCCACGTCGACTACCGCGGCGCCGCGGCGCAGAGCGGCTGGCTGTACCGGTTGTTCGAATCGCCGCGCATCCTGGAACGCGCGCATTTCGCCGGCCCCGGCAGCGCGCAGATCGAGTACCGCTACGCGCGCGGCGGCCGCGTGCGGATCAGCCTGCACTTCACCCCGCTCGACGCGCGCAGCACCGACGTCTTCGCCAGCCTGCACGTGGAGGGGCGCTGGGCGCCGGCGTGGGCGGTGCGGCTGCTGGTGTGGCCGCTGCTGCGCCGGGTCGGCGAACAGGACCGACGCATGCTCGCGCTGCAGTCGCGCAACCTGCAGCGCTATCCGGGAGCGCGCGGTGCCTCCACCGCGCTGGACCTGGTGCGCGAACCG
>NZ_AQOJ01000769.1:0-898 GCF_000364685.1 Xanthomonas sp. SHU 166 | reverse complement strand
GGGGAGCCGCTGCCGGCAGCGGGCAGCGGGCACGACGTGGAACTCATGCTGTGACCGCGCCGAACCGCTGCAGCACATCCGCCAACGGGGCCGGACGCCCGAGCAGATAGCCCTGCACGCCGCCGCAGCGGTGCGTGCGCAACCAGCGCAGCTGCGCCTCGGTTTCCACGCCCTCGGCGACCACGTCCAGCCCCAGGCAATGCCCCAGAGTCAGCAGCGCCTGGCAGATCGAGGCGTTGCGTGGATCGCGGTCCACCTCGGCGACGAAGCTGCGATCGATCTTCAGCGTGTCCAGCGGCAGGTCGCGCAGATACGCCATGCTGGAGAAGCCGGTGCCGACATCGTCCAGGGCCACGCGCACGCCCAGCGCGCGCAGTTGCCGCAGCACGTCGCCGGCCTGCTGAGGCTGCCGCATCAGGCTGCTCTCGGTCAGCTCCAACTGCAGGCCGTTGGCGGCCAGCCCGGCCTCGGCGCAGGCCTGCACCAGGTCGGCGACCAGGTCGCCGTCGAAGAACTGCAGCGCCGACACGTTCACCGCCACCGGCAGGTCCGGCCATCCGTGCTCGACCAGGGCGCGACGCGCCCGCGCCGCCGCGCGCATCACCCAGCGCCCCAGCGGCAGGATCAGCCCGGTGTCCTCGCACAACTGGATGAACGCATCCGGCGCGATGAAACCGCCATCGGCCTGCGGCCAGCGGATCAGGGCTTCCAGTTCGCGCGGCGCGCCGCTGACGGCGTCCATGATCGGCTGGAAATACAGCTCGAACTCCTGACGCTCGATCGCCTGCTGGATGCGCCCGGCCAGGCGCAGGCGTTCGCCGGTGCGCGCGGCCATGGCGCGGTCGAAGCGCACCAGGCTGCGGCCCTCTGCCTGCGCCGCATGCGCGGCCTGCGCGGC
>NZ_AQOJ01000768.1:0-4778 GCF_000364685.1 Xanthomonas sp. SHU 166 | reverse complement strand
TGCCGATCGCCTCGTCGGCATCGGCGGCATCGTCCGGACACAGCGCCACGCCGATGTGCGCCTGCAACTGCTGAGCGAATTCGCCGCCCTGCACGGGTGCGTACAGCGCCTCCTGCAGCGCCTGCAAAGCTAGCGGCAGGGCCTGCGGATCCAGGATCGCCAGCACGAAGTCCTGCGCCGGCTGGTGCGCGCTCAGCCCGAAGCGCTCGCCGAGCGCGCGGATGCGCTCGGCCACTGCGCAACGCACTGCATCGCCGACGACGCGGCCGAGGGTGTCGCCGATCAGGGCCAGGCCACGCACCTGCACGTAGGCGATGGCGTAGCCGCCACGCTGCGCGCGCAGGGCTTCGGCCAGCGCCCGCGGCTTGAGCAGGCCGGTGCTGAATTCGTGGCGTGCGAGATAGGCCAGTTCGCGTTCGTGGGCCAGGCGCTCGGTGACGTCCTCGGCCAGGATCAGCCGCGCCGGCACGCCGCCGAACTCCAGGTCGGCGCTATGGATGCACACCGACAGCAGGCTGCCGTCCTTGCGCCGATGCGTCCACACGCTCGGCGCGTCGAAGCCCTCGCGCGGTTTGCGCACGTCCTGCAGCAAGCGCTCGGCATCCTCCGACGGGCGCAGATCGCGCAGGTCCATCGCCAGGAATTCCTCGCGGCTGTAGCCGTACTGGCGCACCGCGGCCTGGTTCACTTCCAGGAAGCGCAGGCTGTCCACGGCGAACACCCAGTACGGCAACGGATTGCGATCGAACACCAGGCGGAACTGGCGCTCGGCATCGAGCAGGCGCGCGTGTGCCGCCACCCGGTCGCTGACATCCTGCACCGCGCCGGTCATGCACACGCCCTCGCGGGTATGCACCAGCGCGCCGCGCGCGGCCAGCCAGCGCAGGCGTCCATCGGGCAGGTGCATGCGATAGACGGTGTTGTAGTCCGCGCGCCCTTGCGCCGCGTCCTCGTACAGCTGCGTCACCCGTGCGCGATCCTCGTCGTGGATCCGCGCCAGGAACGCCTCGATGGGCAGTTGCATGCGCTGCAGGCCGAACATCGCGCCGGTCGGTTCGGACAGGCGCAGCACGCGCTGCGCGATGTCGACGCGCCAGGTGCCGATGCCGCCCATCCCGTGCGCCAGGCGCAGATCCTCGTCTCCGCGGCGCAGGCGCTGCAGCAGGTGGCGCTGGCGACGCTCGGCGCGGCGCAGGCTGACCAGCAGATAGGCCAGGCCGAGCAGGTACAGCACGTACACCAGCGCCGCCGCCGCGGCGAACCACCACCAGCCGGACAGCGTCTCGCGCAGCCCCACGCCAGCCACCGCCAGCAACGGATACGCACCGCCGCCGCTCAGCGCCAGGATCCGCGGTGTCCCGTCGAAGACATCGCGGCGTACCCCCAGGGCACCGCCGTGCGGCATCGGCTGCGCCAGCGCGATCGGCAGGCGTGGCTGGCCGACCGCGAGCGGACGGCTGGCGGCCAGCAGCACGCCCTGCGCGTCGGTCAGCGCGACGATGCCGTCGCGCCCGCTGTCGGTGCCCTGCACGATGCGTTGCAACGCGGCCACCCGCCATTGCGCCTCGACCCAGCCATCGGTGCCCCACGGGACCGCCACGCGCACCACCGCCTCGCCATCGGCCAGGCGCACTGGCGGACTCACGCAGACCCGGTCGCCGCAGCGCGCGCGCGGCATCCATGCGCGCAGTTGCGGATCGCCCGTGCCGCCGAAGCGGCGTTGGCCCTGCACATCCAGCAGGGCCACGTCGCGCAGTTCCGGGTGCCGCGCCTGCAGGCCGTGCAGCGAGGCGGCGATCAGTTCGGGCGCCCGCGCCGGCGTCTCCGCCAGCAGCGCCTGCGCGCTCAGAGCCTCGCCATGCAGCGCCTGGCCGAGATTGTCCAGTTGCAACTGCAGCAGGCGGTCGCTGCCGGTGGCCAGGGCCAGGCTCTGCCGCTGCGCTGCGGCCAGGCGGTTGTGGCGGTCCTGCGCCAGCACCAGCACCAGGCCGGCGGCCAGCAGCACCGCCAGCGCCACGCCCCAGGTCGCGATCGCCCGCAACGGCGCGCGCGTGACGCGCCGCAGGCTGTGCCGAAAGCGACGGTCACGCTTCCTGTCGGCGAGCGGGTTCGGCGGCATCGAGGGTCGGGAGTGCGGCGTAGATGCTGGATACAGCGGCCTGGGATCGGCGATCTTGACCGCCCGTGACGCGATGCTGCGTTCAGCGATGCGGATAAATCATTCAGTCCGCTGTGGCCACTGCGCCAGTGCCTGTGTCGTCAGCCCCACCCGTCGGCACGCACGCGCGGCGATGCCATCGTGCAGTGCCACCCGGAACAGTGGCGCCACCTGCTGCAGCAACCAGGCCGGCACCGTTGGGCCGGTGCGCTGCAGCCGTGCCTGCCGCAGCAGGGCGCTGGCCCACGGCGGCAACAGCGCTGCGCCGGCGCCCAGGAACAGTTCGCGCGACAGCCCCGGCGCCGGCACCGGCAGGCGCAGGCCGGACAGCACCGCCAGCACCTCGCGCGAGCGCGCATCCACCCGCAGCAGCGGCCGCTGCCGCGCGAAATAGTCCAGCACCGCCGCCTCGCTGGCCGGGACGTCGCGTGCGCCCAGCGCTTCGGCGACGCGCCGGCCTTCGTCGTAATAGCGGTCGGCGATCGCCGCCGGCACCGCGCGGCAGTAGCGGCGGTAGCCCTGCAGGAAGCCGTAGGCCTCGGTCACGTGGACCCAGGTCAGCAGCGCCGGATCGTCGGCGGCGTAGGCACGCCCGTCGGGCGTGTGGCCGCGCACCCGCGTGTGGATCGCACGCACACGGGCGATCTGGCGCTGCGCCGCGTCGGTGGGCGCGTAGCTGGTGGCGGCGACGAACTGGGTGGTGCGGCGCAGGCGCCCGACCAGATCCTCGCGAAAGTTGGAATGGTCGTAGACCCCGGCCAGCGCCAGCGGATGCAGGGTCTGCAGCAGCAGCGCACACAGCCCGCCGGCCAGCATCCCGGGAAACTCGGCATGGATGCGCCAGGTGACGCTGTCCGGACCGAACAGGCCCACATCGCCGAGCGGCTGGTCGTAGTCGATGGCGTCGCGCTCGCGCGGGAAGGCGCCCAGCACCCAGCGGCGGATCTGCGCGGTGGCCGGAGCGGAGAGGGTGCGTAGCAGCGGGGGCATGCGCCGATGGTAGCGAAAGCGGCGCGAGCGCCGTGCGATGGCGTATGGCGCGCCGCGGCCGCGCTGCATGTGCGACCGCAGCATGCACTTTGCGGCCGCTGTGCTAGAAAGAAGCTGCCTCAAGATCGCCAACCGACGTTCCGCGTCCGTCACCGCATCTGCAAGGAGCCCGTCATGCTCGCTCTGTTCAAAGGCTTGGGATTGCTGCTCGAGGACAACGCGCTGCACCAGCGCTCGTTTCCCGAACAGGTCGCGCACTGGCAGCACAAGAGCGAGGCGCAGATCCGCGAAGAGGTCGCGTTGCTGGCCAAGGCCAAGCAGCAGTGGCTGGTGGCGTCGATCATCGGCTGGCAGGCGATCTCGCTGATCCTGCTCGGCGTGATCACCGCGCAGTTGTGGCAGCACGACTACCACCTGACGTTCTCGCGCATCGTCATCGTGGTCACCTCGTGGGTGGCGATCCTGTTCGTGATCTGGTTCATCGCCAACATGTTCGACCGCACCGCCGGCTTCGAGCGCTGGCTCACCGCGTTCAACAGTCGCGAACCGCTGTCGGCCGATGCCGACACCGTGGAGTGCGTGGCCGACGCGCTGAACATGGCGCGCAAGTATCCGGAGATCCTCGCCTACAAGCGCGAGGTGGTGGCCAACCGCGAACTGCGCCACGAGGACATCCGGATCATGCGCGAGATGGGCCGCATCCGCCTGCATGCCGAACTGGTCGCCTCGCTGATCCAGTTCGAAGGCACGCCGCCCGGCGGCCAGCCCGGCGTGTTCCGCGTCGCAGGCTGAGGCCGCCGCACACGCATCTCACGCGCGCCGTCTGCGATAGACGGCGCGCCCGCCGATCCGACATCACGCGCGGGCGCGACTCGGGCGCAACACGCGCGCAGTCGGTCGTGATCCGCGCGCCCGATAGCGTGTTCGCTCAAGTCCCCGCGATCGCCGCAAGGGCGCAACGCCGCGGCGATGCCAGCCCCAGTCAAACCGCACCGACCCGACGCAGCCGGCGTCAGCCGACCGCGGCGACACAGGGCATTCCCAACGCCCGTTTCGCGAAATATAATCATTCTCGATTAGAACTTTCGCCCCACGGTCTCGATGACACTGCATCCCCTTTCGTGCGCCTGCCTGCTGGGCATGGCGCTGTCCCTGCCTGCGCACGCCGCCAGTGCCGACACCGCCTCGGACGCCGACAGCGGCGCCGATGCCGCACAGGCGACCGCCCTGCCCACGGTGCAGGTGCGCGCCGATGCGCAGAGCGGCTTCCGCGCCACCGGACCGGTGCAGGCCGACAAGTCGGATGCGCCGCTGGCGCAGACGCCGTTCTCGATCACCGTGGTGCCGCGCGCGCTGCTGGACAGCCAGCAGGCGCGCACCCTGTCCGATGCCCTGCACAACGTCTCCGGGGTGGTCGCCAACACCTACGGCCGGCGCGGCTGGGACGACCTGATCATCCGCGGCCAGACCGCCTCCGATGCGCTGTTCGTCGACGGCCTGCGCACCGCCGACAGCAACCGTGTGGCCGAGCAGTTGTTCGGCGTGCAGCAGGTGGAGGTGCTGAAGGGCCCGGCTTCGCTGCTGTACGGACAGGTGCTGCCGGGCGGCCTGGTCAACCTGATCAGCAAGC
>NZ_AQOJ01000767.1:0-8236 GCF_000364685.1 Xanthomonas sp. SHU 166 | reverse complement strand
GGGGGAGCCGATGCGGCGGGTCGACCTGGGCGTGGGCAGCGACGGCCTGCGCCAGGGCAGCGTGGATCTCAACCAGCCGCTGTCGGCCGATGGCAAGGTCGCACTGCGCCTCAATGCGCTGGCGATGAACAGCGACGACCCGACCGACCACGTGTACTTCCGCAGCCGCTGGATCGCCCCCTCGCTGTCGCTGGACCTGGGCCCGCGCACCGATTTCGTGCTGCTGACCAGCTACCAGGAACGCGACTACATCCGCCAGCAGGGCCTGCCCTGGGAAGGCAGCGCCGAACCCAACCGCAACGGCAGGATCGACCGCGCGCTGTTCACCGGCGAACCCGGGCAGCGGCCGTACCACAGCCGTCAGAGCCGGATCGGCTACGTGCTCGATCACCGCTTCGACAACGGCTGGAGCCTGCACCATGCCGCGCGCTGGCAGAGCTTCGGTCTGGACGGTTTCCTGATCGCCAACAACGGCCTGGCCGCCAACCTGCGCACCCTGCGCCGTACCGCCACCCAGCAACAGTTCGACGGACGCACCTGGGTGCAGGACACCTACCTGCAGGGCGGCTTCGCCACCGGCACCTGGCAGCACACCGTCACCGCCGGCCTGGACGCGTTCAAGACCTGGGAATGGAACGTGCAGTCGACCTGCCGCGTCGGCAATCTCGACGTGTACGCGCCGGTCTACGGCAGCGCCGTGACCTGCCCGGCCCGCCCCACCCGCGACAACCTCAGCGTGGTGACCTCGGGCGGCCTGTACCTGCGCGACCGCATCCAGTTCGCGCCGGACTGGCAACTGCTGCTGGGCCTGCGCCACGATCGCAGCCGCAACCAGAGCGAGGACCGGCTGGCCGGCAGCGACACACGCACCGACAACAGTGCCACGACGGGTTCGGCAGCGCTGATGTTCGACGCCGGTGGCGGGCTGCGCCCGTATGTCAGCGTCGCCACCTCGTTCTATCCCAATGTCGGCGTCGATGCGCAGGGCGCGCAGTTCGATCCCGAGCGCGGGCGCCAGGTGGAACTGGGCGTCAAGATGGAAGTCGGCAGCGGCACCAGCCTGAGCATGGCGCTGTACGACCTGCGCCGGCGCAACGTGCTGCAGACCGATCCGTTCAACGACGGCTACAGCATCGCCGTGGGCGAACAGCGCAGCCGCGGCCTGGAGCTCAACGCCGCCGCCGACCTGGGCAACGGGTTGAGCCTGTTCGGCGGCTACGCCTACACCGATGCGGTGGTCACCGACGACGGTGGCCAGCGTGTCAGCAGCGTCGGCAGCCGCCTGAACAACGTGCCGCGGCATAGCGGTTCTGTGTGGCTGCAGTACACCGCCCACGGCGCGGCCGACGGCTGGAGCGTCAGCGGCGGCGCCCGCGCCGAAGGCGAGAAGACCGCTTACGGCCATCGCATTCCCGGCTACCTGGTGTTCGATGCCGGCCTGGGCTACCGCCAGGGCCATTGGCGCTACGCGCTGAACCTGAAGAACGCCTTCGACCGCGACTACTTCACCGGCGGCCTGCAGCGCGCCGTGGCCCTGGGCGATCCACGCACGCTGCTGTTCTCGGTGGGCGTGGATTACTGAGTGGGTGCGCGTCGCTGCCACGACGGACGCCGTAGCTGAAAGCGCGGATGCCGGATCGCGGGGAACACCTGTGGGAGCGACTTCAGTCGCGACGCGAGACGTCATCCGGCAGTTCCGTTGCCGATGCGTCGGGACTGAAGTCCCTCCCACAACGGCAGCGATCCGATTGCGACAGTCGGATGCAAGGCGGATACGGCGACGCGATGCGTCGGTCGACCTCGCATCCGGGTCGCGGCTGAAGCCGCTCCGACGGTGCCGATCTTCGGACCGCAACGAGGCATCGCGCAAGAACGGCTTCAGCCGCAACGCGACGTCCGACAGCTCCGCGGCAATGTCGGTGTGGGAGCCACTTCGGTCGCGACGCAAGACGCCATCCGGCAGTTCCATTGCAGACGCGTCGGGACTGAAGTCCCTCCCACAACAGCCGCGGCCATCGTGCATCGCTGGATGTGGCGGAAGATCGTATCGACCAGCGTTCGCTATCGCCTCTCACTCGCGCCCGCAGGCCGAGGCCGGTGCATCCGACACCACGCACTGGCGGAAGTCGCGTGGCAGCCCGGCGATCTCGCGGCGCTGGCCGACCGCGAGATCGAAGGCCTGCAGCACGCGCGGATTGCAGGCAGCGCCATCGCCGCCGCTGGCCTGCGGCGATGCCGTGCAGGCGGCGTAGACCTGGTAGTGGCAGCGCCCGCTGCGGCTGTCGATGCAACGGAACGTGGCCAGGCCACCGCGATACGTGGTGCGGCTGAAGAGTAGCGGCACGCCACGTTCGCTGGCCTGCACCACCGTCTCGCGGCGGGCGCCCATGGACAGGTCGAGATCGGCATGTCCCTGGCAGCCGAACAGGCCGAGCAGGCACGACCACAGCACGGAGAGCAGACGCATGGCGGAGATTCCTTGTTCCAGTGCGAAGCGAGGGAATGCGCGGCTACATGCCGCGGAACAGGCTCATGTACGGCTGGCTGACGGTCAGGACCTCGTCGCGGTGGCGCAGCTTCAGCCGGCCCTTGCCGGTGTCGTCGCGTACCACCGAGGCCACCGCCTTGAGGTTGATGATGGTGGAGCGGTGGATCTGCCGGAACGCCGCCGGATCGAGCACATCCAGCAGCTCCCGCAAGGAGGTGCGCAGCACCGCCTCGCCGTCGCGGGTGAACACCGTGGTGTACTTGCTGTCGGCCTGGAAATACAGCACGTCGTCGAGCAGGATCAGCCGCGTCTCGCGGCCGCTGCTGGCGGTGACCCAGGCCAGCGGCGGCGGCGCCGACGGGGCGACCGGGCGCTGCTGCAGACGCTGCAGCAGCGCGTCGAGCACCGCCGGATCCGGCCCCTGCGCCGCCCGTGCCTGCAGCCGCTGCACCGTGGCCTGCAGGCGCTCGCGCACGATCGGCTTGAGCAGGTAGTCCACCGCGCCGTGCTCGAACGCGTCGATGGCGTACTGGTCGTAGGCAGTGACGAACACCACCTGCGTGTGCGGGCTCAGTTCGCCCAGCGCACGCGCCACCTCGATGCCGCTCAGCCCGGGCATGCGGATGTCCAGGAACGCCACCTGCGGGCGCAACTCGGCCAGCCGCTCCAGCGCGCTGGCGCCGTCCTCGCACTCGGCGACGATGCACAACTCCGGCCACACCTCGCCCAGCAGCGCGACCAGCGCATCGCGCAACAGGGTTTCGTCCTCGGCGACGATCGCGTCAGTCATGGTGCGCTCCCGTGTGCGTCGCCACCGGCGCCGGCAGTGGCGGCGGTGGTGGCGTCGTCCCCGCCGGCCACGGCAGGGTGATGGTGGCGGCCACGCCGCTGGGGAAGTTGGAGACGATGGCGAAGCTCGCCGCGCCGGCATAGGTGAGGCGCAAGCGCTCGCGCAGGTTCTTCAGGCCGATGCCGGTGCCGCTGGACTGGGTGTTGAAGCCCAGGCCGTCGTCGGCTACGGTCAGGGTGACGTGGTCGTCGACCGCGCGCGCCAGGATCCAGATGGTGCCGCCGCCGGGCTTGGGTTCCAGCCCGTGCTTGATCGCGTTCTCCACCAGCGTCTGCAGCATCATCGACGGCAGCGGCAGCGTCTTCATCGTCTCCGGCACCTGCACCTGCAGTTGCAGGCGCGCGCCCATACGGATGCGCAGGATTTCCAGGTAGGCCTGGGTCCGCTCGAGTTCGTCGCCGAGCGAGCTCATCGCGTCCTCGGTGCTGGGCAGCGAACGCCGCAGGTACTGGATCAGATAGCCCAGCATCAGGTCGGCGCGCGGCGGATCGGTCCGCGCCAGCACCTGTGCGCTGGCCAGCGTGTTGTAGAGGAAGTGCGGCTCGACCTGCGCGTGCAGCAGGTTCAGCCGCGCCACGGTCAGCTCCTGCTCGGTGGCGGCCTGTGTGGCGGCGGCCTGCTCGTCGCGGCGCAGCTCGGCCACGCGCCGCGCCAGCGCACGACCCAGGGCTTCGGCGTTCTCGTAGTTGCTGCCCTCGTCGACCGCGAACAGGTCGATCCAGGCGCTGGCATCCGGCTCCAGCAGCAGGGTCAGGCTGCTGGTGCCGGTGCCCGGGGTCACCGTCGCCACCACCTGGTTGCGCTTGACCGCGAAGCGCGCGGCCAGGTTCCAGCGCGACGGCGGGCGGCCGTTGTAGGGATCGATGCGACGCACCTTGGCGCGCACCTGCAGGCTGTCCAGCGTGCTTTCCACCTCTTCCACCCGTGGCAGCTCGCGCACCGCCGCATCCAGCAGTGCGAACGCCTCATGGGTGTCCAGCGGGATCTCGATCTGGCGCCGCTGGCGGCTGGCCAGGGTGCCCCAATCCAGGCGCCCGGCGATCAGCCAGACCTTGCGCAGGTGGGTGATGCCGGCGATCAGCGCCGACAGCATCAGCAGCATCGCCAACAGGCCGAACAGCCAGCCCGGCCCGGAATTCATGCCGTAGAACAACCCGGCCCAGACGAAGGCGGCGACAACCACCGCCACTGCCCAGGCGCACAACAGGCGAACGAGGAAGAACAGGCTGGCGAGCATGGCGGCCGGGGACTGGGAAGTTCCGGCGAGGATAGCCGCGGCGTCGCACGGCGCCAGCGACGTGCGACGAAACCGCCGCTGGCGAGGATGGGACCGGGCCTTGGCAGGACGAAACCGCAGCCCAGCCGCACGCCGAGGCGGCGGCGCCATTCCAGGCGACAGCGCGCCCTACAGCCGGCTCACGCTGCGGATGCGGATCTCGCTGCTGTCCACGCCGTGGCGTTGCGCCGCCTGCGCCCGCATGTGACACAGCAGCCGCTCCGGATCCAGCGGCGCCGGCTCGGCCCAGGTGTGCGCCAGGGTGCCCCAGGCCACGCGCTGTCCGAAGCTGTAGGCCTCGTAGTCGGCCAGATAGTGG
Source organism: Xanthomonas sp. SHU 166 (assembly GCF_000364685.1). Taxonomy (NCBI): domain Bacteria; kingdom Pseudomonadati; phylum Pseudomonadota; class Gammaproteobacteria; order Lysobacterales; family Lysobacteraceae; genus Xanthomonas; species Xanthomonas sp. SHU 166. Next base: position 3,303 of record NZ_AQOJ01000767.1, on the reverse strand, counting down.
CGCGCGCGCTCAGGTGCCGACGTGGACATCGCCCTCGTAGCCGTTGCAGCCAAGATGTTCGAGCGCGATCGACAGCGCCAGCGCGTAGCCCTGCGCGCAATAGCCGCCAACCTGGCCCAGCCGCTGCCCCGACGCCGCGCACAGGCAGGCTTCGCGGCGATCGCTGGCATCGTCGTGCACTTCCACGTAGGGCCGGCGCAGGTGCGCGACCGCGTCGGCGGTGATGGCGCTGTCCGAGCACGCGCCCGGATCCAGCAGCAGCATCTCCACCCCGGCCTGGTCGGCATGGGCCAGCGCCTGCAGCAGTTCGCGCTCGCTGGCGCAGCCGCGCACGGCCAGGGTCTTGCCGGCGCGGCCGGCATGGGCGAGCAATTGCCGCATCACCGGTGGGGCGATGCGGGCCGGGCGGCCGCGATGGCCGGCCACGCAGTCCGGGCCACGGAGCAACAGGATCGACATGGCGGCGCCCTCAGTTGGCCAGCGCCGCGCGCGCGCCGAGCCGGCGCTGCGCCACGCCCAGGGCGATCGCGTAGCTGTCGGCGAGCGCACCGTTGGCGATCACCGTCAGCAACGGCATGTGCCGCGGATGCAGCAGCGGTTCCAGCGCCTGGGCGCTGGCGTCGTGCACCTCGATGTACGGATGGCCCAGCGCGTCCAGCGCCGCGCACAGCTGCGCGCCGTGGTCGGCCAGCTCCGACGCCGGCAACTCGCCGGAATCCAGCAGCACCAGCTCGGTGTCGTCGCACGCGCCTTGCCGCAGCCGCGCCACGATCTGCGCGGCATCGGCACAGGCCACCGGCACCACCTGCGCGGCATGGGAAGCGGCCAGACACTGGGCCGCGGCGATGGCCGACGCATCGCGATGCGGGCCCTGGATCAGCAGAATCGACATGGAACACATCCAACGGAAAGGACGTGGCGCAGTCTGCGCGCGCGCCGCGTAAGCGTTCCATGGCGGAAGTGGGCCTGGGGCGTAAAGCTTGCGTAAGGCGGGAATCGGGAATGGAGAATGGAGAATGGAGAATGGAGAATCGTTGAGCGCAAGCCGGGAACGTTCAGCCAACGACATGCCGCTTTTCCGATTCCCCATTCCCCAATCCCCATTCCCGGCTTTATGCGATCATCCCCCGCTTCCCGCCGCCGCCGGACCCGCCATGACCCAAACCGCCCTGCGCCGCGATGTCGGCCCGTTCGCCCTGATGCTGACCGGCCTCGGTTCGATCATCGGTTCCGGTTGGCTGTTCGGCGCCTGGCGCGCCGCCGGGCTGGCCGGCCCCGGTGCGATCTGGGCCTGGGTGCTGGGCGCGGCGATCGTCACCACCATCGCCCTGGCCTATGCCGAACTGGGCGCGATGTTCCCCGAGTCCGGCGGCATGGTCCGCTACAGCCACTACTCACACGGCTCGCTGGTCGGCTTCATCGCCGGCTGGGCCAACTGGATCGCGATCGTGTCGGTGATCCCGGTGGAGGCCGAGGCCTCGGTGCAGTACATGGCCTCCTGGCCCTGGCAGTGGGCGCAGGATCTGTACGTGCAGCAGCCCGGCGGCGCCGGCGAGCTGTCGGTGCCCGGCCTGTGCATCGCCGCGGTGCTGGTGCTGGTGTATTTCCTGCTGAACTTCTGGAGCGTCAAGCTGTTCGCGCGCTCCAACAGCCTGATCACCGTGTTCAAGCTGGTGGTGCCGGCGATGACCGGCGTGGCGTTGATCGCCAGCGGCTTCCACAGCGAGAACTTCAGCGTCGGCCTGCACGGCGGCAGCCACACCATCGACTTCGCCGCGGTGCTCACCGCGGTGGCCACCGCCGGCATCGTGTTCAGCTTCAACGGCTTCCAGAGTCCGGTGAACCTGGCCGGCGAGGCGCGCAACCCCGGGCGCAGCATCCCGTTCGCCGTGCTCGGCTCGATCGCGCTGGCCACGGTGGTCTACGTGCTGCTGCAGGTCGCCTATCTGGGCGCCGTGCCGCCGGACCTGCTGGCCAAGGCCGGCTGGCACGGCATCGACTTCCGCTCGCCGTTCGCGCAGCTGGCGATCATCGTCAACCTGCACTGGCTGGCGATGCTGCTGTACGTGGACGCCTTCGTCAGCCCCAGCGGCACCGGCATCACCTACACCGCCACCACCGCGCGGATGATCTACGGCATGGAGCGCAACGGCACCATGCCCAAGGTGCTGGGCCGGATCCATCCGACCTGGGGCGTGCCGCGCCCGGCGATGTTCTTCAACCTGCTGGTGTCCTACCTGTTCCTGTTCTTCTTCCGCGGCTGGGGCACGCTGGCGGCGGTGATCTCGGTGGCGACGATCATTTCCTACCTGACCGGTCCGATCAGCGCCATGGCGCTGCGCAAGCACGCGCCGGAGATGCACCGACCGCTGCGCATCGTCGGCCTGCCGGTGCTGGCCGCCGCCGCCTTCGTGCTGGCCACCGAACTGCTGTACTGGGCGCGCTGGCCGCTGACCGGCGAGATCATCCTGCTGATGCTGGTGGCCCTGCCGGTGTACGCGTACTACCAGCAGCGCGACGGCTGGAAGGATTTCCGTCGGCACCTGCGCGGCGCCAGCTGGCTGATCGCCTATCTGCCGACCATCGCCCTGCTGTCGTGGGCCGGCAGCACCACCTTCGGCGGCCACGGTTACCTGTCCTACGGGCCGGACCTGGTGGTGGTCGGCGTGGTCGCGCTGGGCTTCTACTTCTGGGGCGTGCGCGCCGGCTGGCGCACCCCCTCGCTGCAGCAGGCCAGCGGCGGCTGAGCCGCGGCGGCGCTCAGCCGCCGCGCAAAGTTTGCAGCGCGCGCGACAGCAACGTGGCGCCGCTGAAGCCGGCCAGCGCGCACAGCCCTGCCGCGGCGGCCAGCGCACCGATCTCGGCGTGATCGCCGAACAGCGCGATCGCCGAGCCGATGCACGCTGCCGAGAACCCGGCGCCGACCAGACCGATGCGCAGATGCGCGCGCCAGCCGCGCAGATGCGGCCAGGCGCGTACTGCGACCAGGCCGGTCAGCAAGGCCGGCAAGACGCCGAACAGGTAGGAATACAGCGCGATCCCCAGCAGCATCAGCAGCCCGCCGCCGATGTCACCGAGGTGAGCGCCGCCCCAGAGCCACGCGACCGCCATCACCGGCAGGCCGACCGCCACGGTCCCAAGCGGCGGCCCGACCAGCGGGAACGCCACGGCCACGCCGAGGTAGACCAGCCAGCGCGGCAGCGGATCGCTCCCCGCGTCGGCGCCCATCGGATCGGCGCCTTCCGCGCGCGCGCCCGGCGGCGGATCCGCAGCCGCCTGCGGCGCAGGCGGCACTGGGGCGTG
>NZ_AQOJ01000766.1:0-2335 GCF_000364685.1 Xanthomonas sp. SHU 166 | reverse complement strand
TCACTTGGCGGGCGCGGCTTGGCGCTGTGCGGCGCTGGCGTCGCGGGTGGCGCGGAACTCGGAGTCGCGGCTCCAGTTCGGCCACTGCGTCGAATTGGCCAGTTCCTCGCCCAGCGTGTACAGCACCTGCATGTCGCGCGCGGCGCCGGCGAAGGTCCAGTTCGGCTGCCATTCGTCGCCGGGCTGGTGGTAGCGCTTGGCGGTGTAGTCGTCCGAGGCGGCCTTGCCGGCCGCCACGCCGCCGTCCACCCAGTCCTGGCCGGCGGCGAAGGACAGCGCCGGCACGCCGCGCTTGGCGAAGGAGAAGTGATCCGAGCGGAAGAAGTAGCCGGCTTCCGGCTTCGGATCGGGCGTGTAGCGCAGGTCCCAGCCCTTGGCCACGCGCTTGAGGTCGTCGAGCAGTTCCAGCTTGGCGGTGCCGTAGATGCCGAAATCGCGCGAGGGCCCGAACGGGCTCATGCCGTCCATGTTGATCACCGCCACCGTGCGCGCCAGCGGATACAGCGGCTTGGAGGCGTAGTACTCCGAGCCGAGCAGGCCCTTCTCCTCGGCGGTGACCGCCATGAACACCACCGAGCGCTGCAGCGCCGGGCCCTTGGCGAAGGCGCGGGCCAGTTCCAGCAGCGCGGCGACGCCGCTGGCGTTGTCCAGCGCGCCGTTGAAGATGCGGTCGCCCTTGGCGTCGGGTGCGCCCACGCCCAGGTGATCCCAGTGCGCGGTGTAGATGAGGGTGTCGTCCGGCCGGGTCTTGCCGGGCAGGCGCGCGACCACGTTGTGCGAGGTGATCACCTCCGACTTCACCGCGTAGTCGGCGTACAGGCGCTCGCCCTTCAGCTCCACCGGCTTGAAGTCGCGCGATTGCGCCTGCTTCTTCAGCGCATCGAAATCCAGCCCGGCGCGCTTGAACAGGTCCACCGCCAGGTCGCGCTGGATCCAGCCCTCCAGCTCCGGGTGCACCGACTTGGGATCGTCGCGGACCACGTCGAACATGCTGTTGGTGTTGGAGTTGGCGACGGTGGCCCAGCCGTAGGACGCCGGTGCGGTCTCGTGCACGATCAGCACGCCGGCCGCGCCCTGCCGCGCGCCTTCCTCGAACTTGTAGGTCCAGCGGCCGTAGTAGGTCATGCCCTTGCCGTCGAACGCGCCCTTGCCGGTCTCGAAATCGGGGTCGTTGATCAGCACCACCGCGATCTTGCCCTTCAGATCCACGCCCTTGAAGTCGTCCCAGCCGCGCTCGGGCGCCTTGACGCCGTAGCCGACGAACACCAGCGGTGCGCCGTCCAGGGTCACCTGGCTGCTGCCGTCGAGCGCGGCGCGCACGGCGATCTGCTGGCCCTGGGTCAGGGCCTGGCGCTGGTCGCCGCTGGCGATGGCCAGCTGCGGCGTACCGACGATGTCGGCGCGGCGCAGCGGCACCGCCTGGGTCCACAGGCGCTTGCCGTCGCGCAGGTCGCCGCCGGGCTGCAGGCCGGCCGCCTGGAACTGCGCGCTCAGATAGGCCACGGTCTTCTCCTCGCCCACCGAGCCCGGGGCGCGGCCCTCGTAGGCGTCGGAGGCCAGTGTCTTGACGTCGGCGGACAAGCGCTTGGTGTCGAAGGTCGGTGCGGGCGGCGGTGCCGCCAGGCTGGCGCCGGACAGCGCAAGCGCCAGCAGGCTCACGATCGGTCGTTTCACGGAGTTCCCTCGGCAGACACAAAGAACCTCGAGTGTAGCGGCGCGGCCAGGCGATCGGCAGGGGCCGGGGCGGTTTGGGCGCGCGCGGTCGTTCGAGCGCTGATGTCGTGGGGCGCGCCATCATCCCCGCGCATGCCGCGTGCCGCTGCGCGTGGGCGTAGCAGGGACGCGCGAGGAAATGGACGCTCGCCCGGGACTTCCGTGGCTGGAGCCCGCGGGCCGGCTGGCGCCCTGCGGCCGCAGGCCAGCACCGGCCGGGCCGCGGCAGCGCTCAGCGTCCGCGCAGCCGATCCAGCGCCAGCGAGAGCAGCATGGCGCCGACGCCCCCGGCAAGCACGCAAGATCCCAGCCAGCTGCCGGGCTCGCGGAACGCGTCGCGGTGGCTGTTGATCCAGGCGATGAGCGCACCGACGCAGACGGCCGACATGGCGGCACCGATCACCCCCACCAGCAGATGCGCGCGCCAGCCACGCAGGCGGGGCCAGGCATAGGCGGCGAACAGGCCGGTCAACAGCCCCGGCAACGCGCCGAAGATGCAGGACATCAACGCCATGAGCAGGAAAAGCGGCAGCGCATCGCCGAAGCCGCCGGGCTGCCCCCACGTCCAGGAAAACGCCAACGGCAGACCGACGACCAGCGTGCCCAGGAGCGGCCCGACGAT
>NZ_AQOJ01000765.1:0-528 GCF_000364685.1 Xanthomonas sp. SHU 166 | reverse complement strand
CACCCGAGCCGGCTGCGGCGCCGGCGCCTGCACCGGCCTCTGCGCCGGCGGCGACCGCGCCCGCCGCCGCTCCTGCCGCCGCACCGGCCCCCGCTGCGGCGGTGACGCCGATTCCGAAGGGACCGCCGGTCAAGGTCACCCCGGAGCTGGTCGCCGAAGGCAAGGCGCTGTTCAACTCCGCCGGCTGCACCGCCTGCCACGGCGGCACCGGTGGTGGCGGCATGTGTCCGCCGCTGACCAACGACATCTGGGTGTACGGCAGCGACGACGACACCTTGCGTACGCTGATCACCGAAGGCACCGCCGGCATGACCGCGCACGGCAAGACCCGGATCGGCCACGAGAAGGTGGTCGGGCAGATGCCGCCGTTCGGTCCCGTGCTCAAGCCGGGCGATACCGAGAAGCTGCTGGCCTTCATCCATTCCATCAACAAGACCGCGGGCGCCACGCAATGAGGAAAGCGTTGCGCCTGTCCGCCGTCGTCGCGCTGTCGCTGTTCGCTGCTGCGTGCCAGCGCACCGCCGCGCC
>NZ_AQOJ01000764.1:0-545 GCF_000364685.1 Xanthomonas sp. SHU 166 | reverse complement strand
GCGTGCCGGCCGGCGCCGGCCAGCATGCCGCCGGCGGCTCGCCGAAGTAGTGCCGGTACTGCGCCAGGGTGGCCGCGTACTGGGCCTGGAAGCGCGCGGCGTCGGCCGGGTCGCCGCGCCCGGGATGGTGGTGCAGGGTGCGGCGCAGCACCTGCGGACAGAACCGCTGCCAGTACTCGCGGGTGTCGGTGAGATGCGCGTGCCAGGCCTGGTCGACCAGCGGACTCGGCGTGATCTCCTCGCCGGCGACGCAGGTCAGGAAGCAGAAGCGCCGGTATTCCTCGACCAAGTGCGCGGCCAGCGCCAGCGACACGCCGGCCTCCTCGGCGACGCGGCGCTCGAACGCCGGCAACGCCGCGTCGCCCTCGCCGAAGCCATCGGCCTGCAGGCGCTGCCACAGCGCCGCGTGATCGGGATCGACGTTGGCCGGCAGCAGTGGCGTCGGCGTTCGCGTCATCGCAGCGCTTCCCAGCCCGCGGGCGCCGTGCACAGCGCCAACAGCAGGGACAACCCCTGCAGGGCGAAGCACAGCAGCTGCCGCCGCA
>NZ_AQOJ01000763.1:0-4125 GCF_000364685.1 Xanthomonas sp. SHU 166 | reverse complement strand
ATGAGGGTACGGGCGGAGCCTGGTGCAACCAAACTCCGCGAGTCGCTTTCGCGCCGCACCCCCAAACTTCTTGAGTCGCTTTCGCGCCGTACCCTCACCCCAACCCCTCTCCCGATGGGAGAGGGGCTTGATGGCAGCGCGAGCACGTCAGACCCGCGAGTAGCGCCAGGACTGTATGCATCCGTCGCGGTATGGCATGACCCCGTGGAACGGGCGCGGGTCGCCATCGAACACCAGCGGCAGGAAATGGCGATCGCCCTCCCACAGCGGCAGCGTGTCCATCTGCGCGATCGGCACCCAGGCCAGCGTGCCCTCGGCGTTCTCGGCGAACGGCTCGCCGGCGTAAGCCTCGATCAGGAACACGAAGCCCAGCCAGTCCTCACCGTGCTTGCCGAACCCCGGCCAACTGATGGTGCCGCGCAACTGCAGCGCCTCGCAGGTGATGCCGGCCTCTTCCAGGATCTCGCGGCGCATGCCGGCCAGGACGTCCTCGTCCGCCTCCACCTTGCCGCCCAGGCCGTTGTACTTGCCCAGGTGATGGTCGCCGGGCCGGGCATTGCGATGGACCAGCAGCACCTGGCTGCGATCGGGCGAGAGCACGTAGCCCAAGGTGGCGACGATGGGGGTGTAAGGCATGCGACGAAGGCAGAGGACGACGGGCGCGCAGTATGCCGTAACCGTGCCACCGCCTGGTCCAGCCTGTGGCTAGACGGCGGGCGTCGCCGCGTCCTGCGCCGCGCGCGGCAACGGCGGCGCCGATCGCAGCGTGGCCACGCCGTGGCCGCGCTCGGCCAGATATTCCAACCATTTGCCGAGGAAGGTGTTCATGCGCATGCGATGGCTGATCAGTTCCGCCGGCGGCGGGTACAGCCCCATCACGTCCTGCCAGCGGCGGCCGACATAGCAATGCGTGGTCTCGGCCTGGCGCGCGTCAAGGTACAGGCGCACGTAGGCCGACGGGTCCGGCTCGCCGGTCAGCGGGTCGCACAGATCGTAGGTCAGGCGCAGTTCGACGGTGTAGCGGTGACGCTCGATCACGTCCAGGCGCAGGTCCAGGCCGTCGCCGATGCTGGACACGTAGCTGCCGGCGGCCAGGTCGGCCGGCACGAACAGGCGGTTCAGGTGCAGATAGTTCTCGGCGTACAACCCCATCAGCCAGCCGAAACGGCTGAGCCGGGGGATGCGTTCGCTGCGGGTCATGGCGTGCTGCATGGACCGATCCTACACGCTTGATCGCGCCGGCGGCAGCATTGACGGATCGGCGCCAGCGGCCTACCGTGGAAATCCCTGCGAGGACGTGCGGAAATGCCGTCGCCGCCGGTAACGGCCCCGCCCGACCGGCGCGCGCTGGCCAGTCACACCCTCTCTCAGAACATCTCGCGCTGCAGTCCCAGCGTCGCCAGCACCTTGCTGGAAATCTCCTCGATCGAGGTATGCGTTGTGCTCAGGGTCGGAATCCGCTCCATGCGGAACATGGTTTCGGCCGCCGCCACTTCGCGCCGGCATGTCTCGGCGTTGGAGTAACGCGAATTCGGCCGCCGCTCCTGGCGGATCTGCTGCAGCCGCTCCGGATCGATGGTCAGCCCGAACAGCTTGTTGCGATAGGCGCGCAGGCGCGGTGGCAGCCGATCGCTCTCCAGGTCCTCGTCGGTCAACGGATAGTTCGCCGCGCGCACGCCGTAATGCAGCGCCAGGTAGATGCAGGTCGGGGTCTTGCCCGCGCGCGACACCGCCACCAGGATCACGTCGGCTTCGTCGTAGGTGAGCGCGATGCCGTCGTCGTGCGCGAGCGCGAAGTTCATCGCGTTGATGCGGCGGTGGTAGGTCTCGAAGTCGACCAGACCGTGCGCCTGTCCCACCCGCGAGTGCCGCGGCGCGTTCAATTCGCGCTCCAGCGGCTCGATGAAGGGCGCGAATACGTCGAGCATCAGCGCCCCGCTCTCGGCCAGCAGCATGCTCAGTTGCGGATCGACGCAGGAGTTGACCACGATCGGCCGAACCTGATAGCGCTCCCCTGCGGCATGGATCCGCTGCGCGGCGTCGCGGGCTTTTTCCGGATCGTCGACGAACGACATGCGGTCGGTGACGAAGCTGAAACCGCTGAACTGGGTGAGCAGGCTATGCCCAATGGTTTCAGCGGTGATACCGGTTCCATCGGACACGTAGAACACCGGTCTGATCGTCGACATTGCCTGCATTCTCCTGGCTGAAACCCAACGGATGCGCCCGCTTCGCTTGTGCCGGCTCGGGTGCGCACTGCATCATATCGGCTTCTTCCCTCACGGACGCGGCCATTCAGCCCGCCTCGGGCGATGGCCTAACGGAGCATCGCGCTTGAACGAGAACATCCTGTGGTTGCATGAGCTGCGCCTGGCCGACCTGGCTCGCGTCGGTGGCAAGAATTCCTCCCTTGGCGAAATGATCGGCAATCTGGCGGGGCTCGGCGTGTCCGTGCCCGGCGGCTTCGCCACCACCGCCGAAGCGTTCAAGGCCTTCGTCGCTCACAACGATCTGTACCAGCGCATCTTCGACAAGCTGGCCACGCTGGACGTGGAAGACGTGGGCGCGCTGACCGCCGCCGGCAAGGAAATCCGCGGCTGGGTGATCGACGCACCGCTGCAGCCGGAGCTGGACCAGGCGATCCGCGACGCCTACGCGCAACTGTGCAACGAGAACGGTGGCGGCGACATCGCGGTCGCGGTGCGCTCCTCGGCGACCGCCGAAGACCTGCCCGACGCCAGCTTCGCAGGCCAGCAGGAGACCTTCCTCAACGTGACCGGCGCCGACGACGTGGTGCACAAGGTCAAGGAAGTCTTCGCCAGCCTCTACAACGATCGCGCCATCGCCTACCGCGTGCACCACGGCTTCAAGCACGAGGACGTGTTCCTCTCGGCCGGCGTGCAACTGATGGTGCGCTCCGGCGTCGGCGCCTCCGGCGTGCTGTTCACCCTGGACACCGAGTCCGGCTTCCGGGACGTGGTGTTCGTTACCTCGAGCTTCGGCCTCGGCGAAATGGTCGTGCAGGGCGCGGTCAATCCCGACGAGTTCTACGTCTACAAGCCCACCCTCAAGGCCGGCAAGCCGGCGATCCTGCGCCGCTCGCTGGGCAGCAAGCTGATCCGCATGGTGTATTCGGACGTGCCAGGCGAGCGCGTGCGCATCGAGGACACTCCGGCCGAACTGCGCAACACCTTCTCGATCAACGACGAGGACGTGCAGGAACTGGCCAAGCAGGCGCTGGTGATCGAGCAGCACTACCAGCGGCCGATGGACATCGAGTGGGCGAAGGACGGCGTCAGCGGCAAGCTGTTCATCGTGCAGGCGCGTCCGGAGACGGTGAAGTCGCGCGGCCACGCCACTCAGATCGAACGCTTCGCGTTGCAGCAGCGCGGCGAGGTGATCGCCGAAGGCCGTGCGATCGGCCAGAAGATCGGCGCCGGCGTCGCCCGCGTGGTGCGCAGCCTGGAAGACATGAACCGGGTACAGCCCGGCGACGTGCTGGTCGCGGACATGACCGATCCCGATTGGGAGCCGGTGATGAAGCGCGCCTCGGCGATCGTCACCAACCGCGGCGGCCGCACCTGCCACGCGGCGATCATCGCCCGCGAGCTGGGCGTGCCGGCCGTGGTCGGCACCGGCAACGCGATGGAACTGGTCGAGGACGGCAAGGAAGTGACGGTGAGCTGCGCCGAAGGCGACACCGGCTACATCTATGGCGAGCGCCTGCCGTTCGAGCGCACCACCACGGATCTGGGCAACATGCCGCCGGCGCCGCTGAAGATCATGATGAACGTGGCCAACCCGGAGCGCGCATTCGACTTCGGCCAGTTGCCCAACGCCGGCATCGGCCTGGCGCGCCTGGAGATGATCATCGCCGCGCACATCGGCATCCATCCCAACGCGCTGCTGGAATACGCCAAGCAGGACGCGGCGACCAAGAAGAAGATCGACGAGAAGATCGCCGGCTACGCCGACCCGGTGAGCTTCTACGTCAATCGCCTGGCCGAAGGCATCGCCACGCTGACCGCGTCGGTGGCGCCGCACCCGGTGATCGTGCGCCTGTCGGACTTCAAGTCCAACGAGTACGCCAACCTGATCGGCGGCAGCAACTACGAACCGCACGAA
>NZ_AQOJ01000762.1:0-5004 GCF_000364685.1 Xanthomonas sp. SHU 166 | reverse complement strand
GGCTTCCGCGGCGCCAGCCGCTACGTCGATCCGAGCTTCGTCGCCGCGTTCGCGCTGGAATGCAAGGCGGTGCTCAAGGTCCGCAACGAGATGGGCCTGGACAACATGTGGGTCATGATCCCGTTCGTGCGCACCCTCGAGGAAGGCCGCAAGGTCGTCGAGGTGTTGGCCAGCAACGGCCTGCGCCAGGGCGAGAACGGCCTGAAGATCATCATGATGTGCGAGGTGCCGTCGAACGCGCTGCTGGCCGAGGAATTCCTGGAGATCTTCGACGGCTTCTCGATCGGTTCGAACGACCTGACCCAGCTCACCCTGGGTCTGGACCGCGACTCCTCGATCGTGGCGCACCTGTTCGACGAGCGCAATCCGGCGGTCAAGAAGATGCTGTCGATGGCGATCAAGGCCGCGCGCGCCAAGGGCAAGTACGTGGGTATCTGCGGCCAGGGTCCGTCGGATCACCCGGACCTGGCCGAGTGGCTGATGCAGGAAGGCATCGAATCGGTCTCGTTGAACCCCGACACCGTGGTCGACACCTGGCTGCGCCTGGCCAAGCTCAAGAGCAAGGGGTGATGCCGATGCAGTCGTGGCTGACGGCACTGACGGCGGCCACGACCGCTGCACCGGCGACGCGGGCGGCGCGCCCGTTCGACTGGCGGACGCTGGACTGGGCGCAGTACGCGCTCAACTGGGGCGTGGCGATCCTGATCCTGGTGGTCGGGATGTGGATCGCCAAGCGCCTGAGCGAATGGCTGCGCAGCGCCCTGCTGCGCGCAAGGGTGGAAGCCACGCTCAGCAATTTCCTGCGCAACGTCGCCTATGCGTTGATGCTGGTGCTGGTGCTGGTCACCGCGCTGCAGAAGATCGGCGTGCCGCCGACCTCGCTGTTCGCCGTGCTCGGCGCCGCCGGCCTGGCGGTGGGCCTGGCGCTGAAGGATTCGCTGTCCAACATCGCCTCCGGGGTCATGCTGATCGTGCTGCGGCCGATGCGCGACGGCGACCACGTGGTGGTGGCCGGCCAGGAAGGCGTGGTCGACGAGATCCGGATCTTCCAGACCCGCATCCGCACCTTCGACGAGCGCATGGTGACCCTGCCCAACAGCACCATCACCACCGCGCCGATCGTCAACTACAGCACCCTGCCCAACCGTCGCCTGGAGATCACCGTCGGCGTCGGCTACGGCGACGACCTGAAGAAGGCGCAGGAACTGTTGCTGAAGATCGCCCAGGACAATCCGAACATCCTGAAGACGCCCGCCCCGTTCGTGCAGGTGACCAACCTGGGCGAGAGCACGGTGGACCTGATGCTGTTCGGCTACGCCAAGAACAGCGATTTCGGCGCGGCCAAGAGCAGCACGCTGGAGCAGATCCGCAACCAGCTACTGGAGAACGGGCTCAGCATTCCGTATCCGCAGCGCGACCTGCACGTGTACCACCACGATGCCGACGGCCGCCCGATCGCCGAGCTGCTGACCAAGGGCGTCACCGACGACGGCGAAACCAAGCCGGGACCGCCGCTGGCGCGCTGAGCGGCGGCGTCATTTCCTGTGCTGCCTGTGCATCCGCCCGACGATCGTCGGGCGATCTCCCGCATGCGCCTCGACGGCGTCTGGATCGCGGATCAGCCCTCGCCCTGCCCGCCCAACGTGCCCATGAACGGACGGTAGTAACGCAGTTCGTCGATGGAATCGTGCACGTCGCTGAGCGCGGTGTGCGAGGAGGTCTTGGTCAGGCCGGCCGACACCGTCGGCGCCCAGCGCCGCGCCAGTTCCTTCAGCGTCGACACGTCCAGGTTGCGATAGTGGAAGAACCGCTCCAGCCGCGGCATCTGCCGGTGCAGGAAACGCCGGTCCTGGCAGATCGAGTTGCCGCACATCGGCGAGGTGCCGGGCTTGCACCACTGGGTCAGGAACGCCATGGTCTCGGCCTCGGCCTGGGCCAGCGTGACCTGGCTGTCGAGCACGCGCTGCCACAGGCCGGAGTGGCGGTGCTGGTTGCGGTTCCATTCGTCCATCGCCTCCAGCGTCTGCAGCGGATGGGCGATGGCGAACTCCGGGCCCTCGGCCAGCACGTTGAGTTGCGCGTCGGTCACCACCGTGGCGATTTCGATGATCGAATCGCGATCGGTATCCAAGCCGGTCATTTCCAGATCGATCCAGATCAGCCGATCGTTCGCCACGTGCGCTTGCGCCATATCACCGTCCTGTCGTTCGCGGCGGCGAGGCCGGCGCGGAAGTGTCGTATCAGACTTCAATGATACCGCGCGGCCTGCGCAACCGGCAGGGGCTGGCCGCTCACGCGCCCAGCGGCGGCTTGCCGCGCTTGGCGCGGAAATAGTTGGTCAGGCGCGTGCTCGCCTCCGCCGCCAGGACCCCGCCGCGGACCTGCACGCGGTGGTTGTGGCGCGGGTCGGCGAGCAGGTCGAACACGCTGCCGCAGGCGCCAGTCTTGGGATCGGTGGCGGCATAGACCAGTTCCGCCACCCGCGCATGTACCACCGCCATCGCGCACATCGCGCACGGCTCCAGGGTGACGTACAGGCGGCTGCCGACCAGGCGGTGATTGCCGAGCCGGCGGCCGGCCTGGCGCAGCGCGACGATCTCGGCATGCGCGCTGGGATCGTGTTCGGCGATGTTGAGGTTCCAGCCCTCGCCCAGCACCTCGTCCTCGGCCGAGACCAGCACCGCGCCGACCGGAATCTCGTCGAACTCGCGCTCGGCACGCTCGGCCAGGGCCAGCGCATGGCGCATCCAATGTACGTCGCGCGCCAGTTGCGCGTCGTCGCCGACGCTCATCGCGACGCGCCGTGCTTGCGCACGAACTCGGCGAAGACCGCCAGCGTCGCTTCGCTGACATGATGCTCGATGCCCTCGGCATCGCGGCGCGCGGTGTCGGCGTCGATGCCCAGGGCCAGCAGGAACTGCTCCACGGTCTGGTGGCGCTGCCGGCTGGCCGCGGCCAGCGCCTCGCCCTCGGCGGTCAGGAACACGCCGCGGTAGGGCCGCTGCACCACCCAACCGCCCTTGACCAGGCGCTTGAGCATCTTGGCCACGGTCGGCTGGGCCACGCCCAGGCGCGCGGCGATATCCACCTGCCGCGCTTCGCCACCGTCGGCGAGCAGGTCGGAAATCAACTCCACGTAGTCCTCGATCAGCTCCAGGCGGTGCGCCTCGCGCACCTGGCGGAAGCTTTCGACCTGCACTTCGGCGTCGAGCAGCACCGCCGGCGGCGCCATCGACTTCCCGCTTTTCTGCATCGCAACGCCCTTGTCCTGTGCCGGCGCCCGCCGGCCACCCGCCTATTCTGGCCGAAATCCGGGCTATCGCAGCGATTTGAATTGCCAATGCTAATCCATATAGCACATGCTATATACTCGTTCGCACCCCGCCCCACGTGTCATTGCCATGGCCGCCCCCCTGCCCCTGCCGAGTTCCGCTGCCGCGCACGCCAGTCGTGGCGAGGCGCGTCCCAGCCTGGGCGCGATGCATGCCAGCGTGGCCGTGCCGCGCAGCGGCCTGGGCTGGCGCCGCTTCCTGGCCTTCCTCGGGCCCGGCTACATGGTCTCGGTCGGCTACATGGATCCGGGCAACTGGGCGACCGACATCGCCGGCGGCTCGCACTTCGGCTACCTGCTGCTGTCGGTGATCCTGCTCTCCAACCTCATGGCGATCGTGCTGCAGGGGCTGGCCGCGCGCCTGGGCATCGCCACCGGTCTGGACCTCGCCCAGGCGTGCCGTGCGCACTACTCCAAGCCGGTGAACTTCCTGTTGTGGCTGGCCTGCGAAGCGGCCATCGTCGCCTGCGACCTGGCCGAGGTGATCGGTACCGCGATCGCGCTGAAGCTGCTGTTCGGCATCCCGCTCACCGCCGGCGCGATCATCACCTCGATCGACGCGCTGCTGGTGCTGTTCCTGATGCGCCGCGGCTTCCGCGCGCTGGAGGCGTTCGTGATCGCCCTGCTGACGGTGATCTTCGCCTGCTTCCTGGTGCAGATCGTGCTGGCCGCGCCGCCGCTGCGCGAGGTGCTGTCAGGCTTCATCCCGCGTGCGCAGGTGGTGACCGATCCGGCCGCGCTGTACCTGGCGATCGGCATCATCGGCGCGACGGTGATGCCGCACAACCTGTACCTGCATTCCTCGATCGTGCAGACCCGCGCCTACGAGCGCACCGACCAGGGCCGCCGCTCGGCGCTGCGCTGGGCGCTGGCCGACAGCACCATCGCGCTGAGCCTGGCGCTGTTCGTCAACGCCGCGATCCTGATCCTGGCCGCCGCGGTGTTCCATGCGCACGGCCGCACCGACGTGCAGGAGATCGAACAGGCCCACGAATTGCTCGCGCCGATGCTCGGCGTCGGCCTGGCCTCGACCCTGTTCGCGGTGGCGCTGCTGGCCTCCGGCATCAATTCCACCGTCACCGCCACCCTGGCCGGGCAGATCGTGATGGAAGGCTTTTTGCACCTGCGGCTGCCGCCGTGGGCGCGGCGCCTGCTGACCCGCGGCCTGGCGATCGTGCCGGTGGTCGCGGTGACCTCGCTGTACGGCGAACAGGGCACCGCCAAGCTGCTGGTGCTGAGCCAGGTGGTGCTGTCGATGCAGTTGCCGTTTGCGGTGATCCCGCTGGTGCGCTTCGTCACCGACAAGCAGCGGATGGGACCACTGGTGGTGCGTCGCGGGCTGGCCTGGCTGGCCTGGACGATCGCCGCGCTGATCGTGGTGCTCAATCTGAAGCTCCTGGCGGATACGTTGTTGCACTGAGCGATCCCGCTGCCGACGCCGTGCGCAGACGCGGACAGGATGGCCGCGCTGCGAACGGACGTCCGAGCACATGCGCGTCGTTACCTGTCCTGGGATGCAGCCAGCGGCACCACGTACGCCTCCAGTTCCGCCATCCGCCCATCGCGAAACCGCCAGACATCGCAGTAGGAGAACCGCGACGTCCCGGCGTCGCCGGTCTCGAGCGTGATCTGGCCGAGGGCCACGACGTGGCCGTCGCCGATGATGTACTTGC